>DASQGY010000156.1:0-21016 GCA_035632375.1 Bryobacteraceae bacterium
GAACCACCGAGTCCAGTCGAACAGGCGGCCGCGCCAACAGAAACACCAGTGGATACGACACCTGCCGTGGCCGCTCCAGTGGTTGCATCCACCGAAGCACCAGGTCCGGTCGAACAGATTGCCGCGCCCACAGAAACACCAGTGGATACGACACTGGCTGTGACCACAGCGGTGGTTGAACCTACCGAAGCACCAAATCCGGTCGAACAGGTGGCCACTCCAACAGAAGCGCCTGCCATGGTGGCAGCGGTTGAGCCTTCGCAGCCGGCGAACCCAGTCGAGCCCGTTGCTGCACCAACTGAAGCGTCTACCGAATCCTTGCCGGCCGATGTGGTGGTGAGCCCGGTTGAGCCGGTCGTCGCCTCTGTGGAAACGCCGGCGGAATCCACACCCGTCGTCGTAGCACCAGTCGAATCTGCGGAAACCGCGAGTCCATCTGAAACCCTGAGCGCTGCCGGAATACCAACCGAATTGGTGTCAGCCACCGTGGCCGCACCAGCCGTGGTTGTGGCTGGAGTGACCAGCGCCGAAGCCGCGAGCCCCGTGGAGTCCGCTGCCGCCGCTACCGAGTCGAAAGCTGAATCTACGCCAGCCCTACCGGTGGCTCCTCCACCAACAGCGTCAAGCGCGCCGGCAGTCGATCCCAGTGTTGTTGCGCCGATCGTGGAAGCCCCGCCCGTCGACACGTTGGCTGCATCACCGACGGTTGAAGCCGTTCAAGAAAACTCCGAACCTCTGCCATGCAACGCACCTCAGGCAACCGCGTCACCGGCCGAATCGGCGCAGGCGGCTCCTTCCGCGGCAACAGTGGAATTACCGCTTGAACCAGCGCCCCAGCCTGTTGCGGAGCCGGCAACCCGTGTCGGGGAAGCGCTCGAACTGCAAGCCGAAGCGATTCTCGACGCCATTGCGCGGCAAATCGAGATCCACCAATCCGGTATCCGGGCCATTGTCCGATCCTTCCAACAAGCGCCCGTGTCGTCGTTGTTGACCGCTCCGCGGCAACTCCTGGAGGCGCCCGCACCAGCGGCTGAACAGTGGCAACGAACTCCGAAGCCGTCCATTCCGGCACAGAAGCAGGCGGCTTTCCGGCACAGTGGCCTTACCACCGGGTTTCAGTCCTCGACGCTCGCCGGACCTTGCCTCCCGCCGGAGCTCCGCACCTTCATCGAAGATCGGACCCTGGCGCCGCGGCGTGCCCGGAGGAAAGCCGGCATTCCGGCGTGGACGGTCAGCGTCGTAGTGGCCATGGCGCTCTTCCTGGGCGCGGGTAGTCTGATTCAGTTCTTCACCGGCAATCGGGACGCCAAGGCGGCCGCTCCGGCGACCCCCAGAACTCAAGCCAGCACCACGGCTTCTACCCCATCAGTTCGTGAGCAACACCCCTTCGCTCGTTACATCGAAGTCACCGGGTTGCGAGTGGTGGCCGATCTGAATCACCGATCCCAGGTGCAGTATGTCGTGGTGAATCACTCATCGGCGCAGCTCTCCGACTTGATGGTGCGCATCGCCGTGCGGTCGGCAACAGAATCGGCGTCGGCGCCGCCGCTATTCACGGTCTCCGCGGTAGTTCCTTCTTTGGGCCCCTACCAATCGAAGGAGATCCGCACCGATCTCGATTCGGAATTGCGCTCGTCGGCGATTCCGGATTGGGAAAACTTGCGAACCGAAGTGCAGGTAGGCGCGCAGCAGTAATCCGGCATTCACTTTCCGCTGAAAGCCGCATCCTGTTCCGCGCTGAAGTGGCATTGCGCGGGTAGCGGCTTGGCAATTCCCAGGTGCCGCAGGTTTAGCAGGGCGTTGAATTCGCACGGATCGATCGCCAAGGCCCGTTCAAAATCCTCGCGGGCCGCATCCTTCTGATCGAGGGCCAGCAACGCCGCGCCCCGATTGTTGAAGGCATTTGCGTCGTGCGGCGCAAGCGCCAGAGCACGGCCGAATTCCACAAGTGCTTCGCCGGGCTTGCCCATGGTCAAATACACGCGGCCCTTTTCGGTGGCAATGCGAGGATCGTCAGGTGCGAGCCGCCGCGCATCTTCGAGGATCGCCATGGCGCGATCCGGCGGCACCGCTCGCGCAAGTTGGATCTTAGGCCGCAGCTTGCCGGGCGCCTTGTCGACGGCGTCGGTCCAAAGCGATTCTTCGGTACGCCAGACTGCGGTGCGTTCAAAGCTGAGGCTGGCCAGCAGCAGCAAACCCGCGGCGAGGTATTTCGGCTGTACCCGCTGGAGCAGCAATCCGGCGCAAGCGGCGAATCCGATCATCGGGAGGTATAGCCGGCGGTCGGCCGCAAGATCGTTGGCTGGGAAAATCGATGAACTCGGAAGGAGCAGCACGAAACCTGCAAGGAACCAGAATCCCGGCCGGGCCGCCTTAAAGTGAAGCAGAGCGACGCCCGCGAGCGACAGGACGGCAAGCCAGGCCAATGCACCCAGCCACACTGGCGGGATTTGGATGTCCGGATCGACGGTGAATCCCCAGGGCAGCAGCAGCATTCGCAGGTAGCGCAGGATTACTACGCCTTGCGCGATCAAATACGATTGTGGCGATATACCTGCCTGCGCACCGGCGCCGGATCCCGCGATACTGCGCGCCTCAAACATCACGCGCAGCCCCGCCGCCATTGCCAAGACAAACATCACCACAATTGGTTTCCATTCCTTGGACGCGCGCGAGGTAGCCAACGACAGCAGCAATAGAAAAGCTGGGAATGCCACGCACTCTTCCTTGGCCAGCAGCGCGGCGGCGAACCACACTACCGCCCACCAGCGGCGCCCTCGTGTCCAACTGAGCAGCGCCGCCAGGCACAACACCGTGGCGAGCAGCGTGCTCCGGGCGAAAATGTAGTTCACTGGATCGGCCTGGAAGGGATGTACTGCGAAGATCGCCGTGGCGATCAGACGCGCTTGCGCCGGCAGTAACGTACCCAGTGCTTCCCACAGCAGCAGGATGGCGGCAAGATGGAGTAGCAGATTGACGGCGTGATACCCGGCGGGGTTGCGCCCCCCCAGCCAGTCGTTGAACCAAAAGGTCACGTAGGTCAGCGGGCGGATATCGAAGGGCCGCCAGAGGCTGGTGGAGAATAGCGAGTAGTCGTCGAAATGGAACGATCCCCAGAGGCAGCCGCCAAATGCGATGATAGCGGCCAAGAGGAGCAGAAGAGTTTGCCGGGAAAAGATACTAACAGTGTGACAAAAAAAGCGACGCCGCCGAAACTGGTTCCCCGCCCCAAGAATTCCGCCGAGCGCGCGGCTCGGGTTCGAAAGATCATTCAACTGCTGGATCGAATGTATCCGGCCCCGCAAGCTCCGCTCCACCACGGCAACGCCTGGGAGCTGCTGGTGGCGACCATACTCTCGGCCCAATGCACCGATAAGCGCGTGAACGAAGTGACGCCGGGCCTGTTCCAGAAGTACCCCACTGTCACCGATTTCGCCAACGCCAATCAGGCCGAACTCGGGCAGGACATCCGCTCCACCGGATTCTTCAACAACAAATCGAAGGCGCTGATCGGTGCGGCGCGCAGGGTGCTCACTGCGTTTGGAGGCGAAGTCCCGCGCACCATGGAGGAACTTCTCACCGTGCCCGGCGCCGCGCGCAAAACAGCCAACGTTGTGCTCGGGATGTTCTACCGCATTCCCGCCGGAGTGGTGGTGGACACCCACGTCACCCGCATCGCCGGGCGGTTGGACCTGACGAAACAAACGAATCCGGTCAAGATCGAACAGGATCTGATGAAGATCGTTCCCAAGGACAAGTGGATCGACTTCCCGCTGCAACTCATCTTTCACGGCCGCGCTCTGTGCGTGGCGCGCAAGCCGATGTGCTCGGAATGCAAGCTCGATTCGCTGTGTTACGCGAAAGACAAGACTTTCTAGACCGCTCCCTCGTGGCCGAACCGTGACCGTCAGGGAGCGGGCTTACAAATTGCGTTTTAGAAACGCGCAAATGTGATACCCGTCGATGAACTTGAACGGCGTCTCACCCAACGTGTAATGACCGCACGGTAGAACCACCACTTTGTGATCCATCCCGTACTCGCGCACTTTGGCGATTATGTCCTTCGAGAACTGAGGCAGGAAAGTCGTGTCGTAAGCGGTATAGATGTATAGCGACCGGCTCTTCCTGGCGGCGAACTTCTCCATGTAGCTGATCGGGCTGATCGCCATCCAGGCCTGCCGCAGCCGATCGACATCGATCTTCTGTTCGAACCCTCGGCGCACGTGCTGCGTCGACAGACCGGTCCACACTACATCGGCAACATAAGTGGAGCAATGGTTAAAAACGTTCACCGCGATCCGCTTGTCGTGCGCGCTCGCCAGGCAGGCATAGCAGGAACCCAAACTGGTGCCGACGATGCCTAGGCGCTCGAAGCCCTGCATCTCCAGCCAGTCGAAACAGCAACGGACATCGATCACCGCCTGGCGCGCGGCATGGATGGTGCGGCAAACGTTCGAGGACACCGCGTAATCGGCGCGCTGGAGTTCGGGCGGCATCCGATAATCGTGATAAGGCAGGCTGATGCGCAGCGCCGAGATCCCCAACTTCTGCAGCCCGCGGCAGAGCGCGTTGTGACCGTCGACAGGCGCGTTCCAGTGCGGCAGCAGCACCACCGCCCTCTTCCGATCCTTGGCCGGGAACCATTGCGCGTGAACCAGATTGTTCTCCGGATACGGCGACTCCACCGGCGAATGAAAGCGCAGGATGCCTCCGTCCAAGCGGAAATCGCTGGGGCGTTCGTACGCGAAAAATTCGTCGCTGGCCTGCAGCGCGAGCTGGTTCAGCTTGCCGATGTAGGCCTCCGGCGATTCGCCGTTTTTGGGGTACCGCTGTGCGCACGGCCAGCCTTGGGCCCAATCCAATCCCCACTCAAAATCCCGGACCACGCGGTTG
Organism: Bryobacteraceae bacterium; assembly: GCA_035632375.1. GTDB lineage: Bacteria > Acidobacteriota > Terriglobia > Bryobacterales > Bryobacteraceae > Palsa-89. Next base: position 4,894 of record DASQGY010000156.1, read on the forward strand.
GTGGCGCGATTGCACAGCCGGTTCTCTCGGGCGCGGATCCAGCGCTCGTACATCTTGGTCATTGGGTACCTTCTCAGAATAACGCACCACTAGACCTAGACCTTGCCTCTCTGGCGGCGCAAGTTCATGAAACCCTCACCCATTCTTTATGCCTTCCTTATGCCTGGTTGTTTAGCCTGGAACTGTTGTGACTCAGACCAAGCCCACGTCCGGCTATCATGCCCCTCCTGCGCAAGCGGCGCTTGAAGTCACCGTCCTCTACACAAGAGTCGGCTCAACTCTAATTACCCTGCGCCGCGCCGCATCGCTCGCCCACCGTTTGGGCGCAAGAATCCGGATTCTGAACGTAAGAACCGTGCCCTGTCCCCTACCTTTGGAGCATCCTCCGACGGACCGGGAGGTGTTGTCTCGAAATATCAGCACGCTAGCAGATGGACTGCCCATTCCCACTCGCATCGAGATCTGCTTTGGCCGTGATGCGAAAGGATCACTCCTGCAGTCGTTGAGTCCCAGGTCCATTGTTCTCGTTGGGATTGGATCGAGATGGTGGCCCACCGAGGAGCGGAGATGGGCGAAACAGCTCAGCCGCCATGGGCATCAAGTAATCTTCGTATCGGAAACGAGCGCGGTTCGTGCCTGAATAGCCACATTCCGAAGGATAATCTTATGAAAATCACACTTGTCCCCCGTCTGGACAGAAGTACTCTTTTCCGCACCCCTTGGTGGATTCCGATAGTAGTGTTGAGCGCGGCGTTGTTGTGTGGAGCGGGACTTCACGGCGAGGAGGCCAAGAAAGGCAGCACCGATGCTACTGCCACTTCCTCCACCGCCACGCCTGCGCCAAAGCCCGCCAACATGACCGAACGCGAGCTCTATTTGCTGAACGAAATTGAGCTGCTCAAGAACCGGTTGGAGGAGCTGGAATCGCGCGTGGCCGGAAGCTCGGGTAAGCCCGCCCCGCCGGCCATGCCCACTCCAGTCGAAGCCGGAACCGTAGCCAACGCGGCCACACCGGTCCTCCCAACATCCAATGCAGCCGCGCCCCGGCAAGAGGCCCAGCCTCAGGCTCGCCCGGCCAAACCGGAACCCTTCACCTTCGCCGACTTCTCCTGGCTGACCGGTAATGACCGTACCAAAGAGTCGCCCATCGACACAAAAGTCTTTACCGGCGAGTTCCGCGTGGATGCCGACTACGTCCAGGATTTCAATCATCCTCAAGACAACACCATCGGTGGATCGAGCGAGGTCTTCCGGTCGGGTGAAGTCCAGCTCACGCAATTAGGAATCGGCGGCAACTTCCACTGGGACCACGTCCGCGGCCGGTTGATGACCCAATTCGGGATGTATTCCCAGACCACGCCGCGGAACGACGCCAGTCCCGGACGCGGCCAATGGAACCTGGACAATGCCTATCGATATCTCTCCGAGGCCTACGGCGGCTACCATTTCGACAAGATGTATGGCATCAATGTCGATGCCGGCATATTCATGTCTTACGTCGGCCTGTTCAGCTACTATCAGTTTGACAACTGGGCTTATCAGCCCTCCTACGTTTCATCCAATACTCCATGGTTCTTCAACGGCGTTCGCGTTCAATTCTTTCCGTCGGAGAAGTTGAAGATCGAGCCTTGGTTCATCAACGGATGGCAGTCGTACGGCAAGTTCAACAGAGCGCCTGGTGTGGGAGGACAGATCCTTTGGCGTCCGAATGGATCGGTATCTATCGTCTCGAACAACTATTGGGGCCGCGACACGCTGGGCGTCCCCGGGCGAAATCGCTTTCACACCGACGACAGCATCCAAGTGAAGTACTACGATAAGCCGGACAAGTTCATCAGCAAGGGCGCGTTCACCGTCACCATCGATGCGGGATGCGAGTACGGCGGTGGCGTGGTTTGCAAGGGCGGCAATGCGGCGAAACCATCACAGTACTTCCTCGGCTTCATGGTGTACAACCGCTGGTGGTTCCACAAGGACCTGTTCGCCTTCACCGTGGGCGGCGGAGGAATCGACAATCCCGGCCGTTATCTGGTCCTGTTGCCGCCGATCAATGGCGCGACAGCATTCACCGGAACACCCTACTTCACCGAGAACCCTGGCGACCCCTACAAAGCCTGGGACGCCTCCGCCACCTTCGACTACATGCCCAAGCAGTTCATCACCTGGCGCTTTGAATACAATCACCGGGCATCCAACGTGCCGTACTTCTCCGGACAAGGTGGCATTACACCGCCGGGCGGCAACGTCTTCCCAGCGGGTTCGTTCGTCCCGGGTTTTGCGCCGGATCTGCGCAAGCAGGAGAACCGGCTCATCATTGCGATTCTGGTCAAACTCTAGCAGCTTGTGCGACCGATTGACCGGGTAGCACAGGCTTTGGCCTGTGTGTTTTGCGCCTTTGATCTGTTCTGTGTTGTAACCAGTTGCCAACCAGGCGGTGACCGCCGTATTCTGGTTCGGTGCACCCCTTCACCGCGACCGACTTCGTGATTCGCCTGATCTGTGCCCTGGCGCTCGGCGGAACCATGGGGCTGGAGCGCCAGTGGCGTCACCGCATGGCCGGAACACGTACCAATGCGTTAGTTGCTGCCGCGGCAGCCTCGTTCACCATGATCGGGCTCATGGACCCGGGTTTAGGTAACTCGAGCCGCATCGTCGGCCAGATCGTTTCAGGAATCGGTTTCCTGGGGGCCGGCGTCATCTTCAAGGAGGGTGCCAACGTCCATGGACTCAACACCGCGGCCACCGTCTGGTGCGCGGCCGCCGTGGGCTGTCTGTCGGGTATGGGCTATCCGCAGTATTCAGTGGCCGTAGCTCTCGCGGCGGTTGCAACGAACATCGTGCTACGGCCCTTGACCTACAAATGGCATCCGGAGATCAAGGACGAGGAGACCTGCTACCACTTCGAGTTGACTTGTGGGTCGACCGAGGAATCGCGGGTGCGCGCGCTGCTGGTTGGGTCCGCGGACCACAACAAGATTCTGCTCACTTCCTTGCATAGCGAGGACCTGGAAGGGGCCGGCGACCGCGTCCGCGTTAGCGCCTCCCTTCGAACCCCAGGACGCAATGATGCCTGCATGGAGGAACTGGTGTCCCGGATCTCGCTCGAGCCGACCGTGAATGCCATCCGCTGGCAAGTGGAAACGCCAGTCGTCGAATAAGGCGGGAACCGCCCCTGCTACGCTAGTCTCGGTGGACAGATGACGCTGGCGATCCGCATTGCGATTGTTTTCGGAATCGTCGCCGCCATCACCTTTATCTGTTTTCGCGCGATCCCGGTGAACGCCACCACCGTTGGTTTCGCCTATCTGGTGGCAATCCTCTTCATCGCCACGAAAGCGGGGCGAACAGAAGCAATTGTTGCCTCCGTCGCCGCGGTAGCCTGCTTCAATTACTACTTCCTGCCGCCGATTGGAACCTTCACCATTGCCGATCCTCAGAACTGGGTAGCCCTGTTCGCGTTTCTGGCGACGGCCATCACCGCCAGTCACTTCTCCACTCAGGCGAAACAGCGCACCTTGGAAGCCATGGACCGGCAGCGCGAAATGGAGAAGCTCTACGCTTTGAGCAGATCGATTCTGCTGATCGAGCCTACACATTCCGTGCCGAAGCAGTTGGCCATGCAAATTGCCCAAGGCTTCGGAGCATCGGCCGTAGCGTTGTTCGATCGCGACAGCGGAGAGTTCTACCGTGCCGGGCCGGAGGACTTCCAGGACTCAAAAGACCAATTGCGTCAAGCGGCGATGGAGGGTACGTTCTTTCGGGATGAAGTCTCCCACACGCTGGTCACATCCGTGCGGCTCGGCGCGCAGCCCATTGGAAGTCTGGGAATCCATGGAGTGGACCTATCCGACTCCGCCTTACAGGGTCTCAGTAATCTGGTGGCTATTGGCCTGGAACGAATACGGGCTCAGAAAGCCGCCAGTAAAGCTGAGGTGGCCCGGCAAAGTGATGAGCTGAAATCCACGCTGCTGGACGCGCTGGCCCATGAGTTTAAGACCCCGCTGACTTCCATCAAAGCTGCCAGCACTTCTCTACTCTCCAGTCACGGCTTGAAACCGGACCAGGAGCGCGAGTTGATCACCATCGTAGACGAAGAAGCAGACCGCCTGAGCGTGCTGGTTACCGAGGCCATCCAGATGGCGCGCATTGAGGCTGGCCGCGTGCTCCTGCGGCGCGAGAACCATTCCGTTCGCGAGCTGGTGGAGTCCGTGCTCGTCAATCTAAAGCCCATGACCGCGGAACGGATTATCGAAACCGACCTTGCGTCCGGCTTGACTGCGGTCTCGGTGGACCGGGAACTGATCGAGGTTGTGCTTCGCCAACTCCTGGACAACGCTATTAAGTACTCTCCTCCCCAATCCCCCGTCGTGGTGGCCGCTGAACCCAGTAACAGCCGAGTCATTATCAGCGTCGCCGACCGCGGGCCCGGCATCCCGGAATCCGAGCAGACCCGTATCTTCGAAAAATTCCATAGGGCGGAGGCCTCGCGCCACCAGATTCCCGGCGCTGGCCTCGGCCTGGCCATCGCCCGCGAGATTGTCCACGCTCATGGCGGTGAAATCTGGGTAGACAGCACGCCGGGTCAGGGAGCCGTCTTCCGGTTCTCACTCCCGGCTGCAAAAGGGGTGAAACCATCATGAGTGCGGGTCGCATCCTGGTGGTCGACGATGAGCCACAGATTCGCCGGGTGATGCGAATGACCTTGACCGGCGAAGGTTACGAAGTGGAGGACGCCCGCACCGGAGAGGACGCCCTGGAAAAGTTACGCGAAGGCCGGTACGATCTGATGCTTCTGGACTGGAACCTACCGGGCATGGGCGGTCTGGAGACTTGCCGCCAAGTGCGAGCCAGCTCCGACATAGCCATCATCATGCTCACCATCCGCAACGCCGAGCAGGACAAAGTCCATGCTTTGGACGCCGGCGCCGACGATTTCATCACCAAGCCGTTCGGGATGCCGGAGCTCCTGGCACGGATTCGCGCGGCGCTCCGTCGCATGCCCCTCGCGCCCGAAGCCGGGCCGCAACGCATCACTCTGGAGAACGTGGAGATCGACTTCCAGACGCGCAAGGTAATCGTCGCCGGCGTCGAAGTGCGCCTCACGCCCAAGGAATTCGACCTGCTGCGCTACATGGTGATGCATCCCAATAAGGCTATTCCTCACCGGGAACTGCTGCAGGCCGTCTGGGGGCCCGATTATGGCGAGCAAGTCGAGTATCTGCGCGTATTTGTCAAGCAGTTGCGCCGCAAGATCGAGCCCCGTCCCGACAAGCCACGCCACATCTTGACCGAACCTTGGGTGGGTTACCGCTTTCACCTGCCAGAACCATCTTTATGAAATCCTTACGCCTTCCCTATTACTTCCTCACGCTAATGCCTGTAGCTTGAAAAGTGGCACAGGACTTTTGAGTCTGTGCTGGACTGGACTATGCTCGACATCTTTTACATCGTAATCGCCATCCTGTTCTTCGCCATCTCCTGGGCCTTCACCAAGGCGTGCGACAAGTTGTAGAAAGGTCACCCAAAAATGGACTACATCATCGCTGGCATCGCATCTTTCTTTCTGTTCGTCTATCTGATCTACGCATTGCTGCGCCCGGAGAAGTTCTAGGGAACCGGCCATGACAACCATTGGCGTTCTACAGATCGTCGTCTATTTTCTGATCCTGCTGGCCATCACCAAACCAGTGGGGCTCTACATGACCCGCGTCTTTAACGGTGAGCGAACTTTTCTGCATCCCGTATTGCGTTGGCTCGAGGTCGGGATCTATAAGCTTTCCGGGATTCGCGAAGAGGTCGAACAGCGTTGGACTCAATATGCCGGCGCACTGCTTTCTTTCAGCGTGTTCGGCTTTCTGCTGGCTTACCTAATTCAGCGCGCGCAAGCTTACCTGCCGCTGAACCCACAGAATTTCGGGACTCCGGTGATGACGCCGGATCTTGCTTTCAACACGGCAGTCAGCTTCCTGACCAATACCAACTGGCAGTCCTACAGCGGTGAGTCGACATTGAGCTACTTCGTTCAAATGACCGCCCTGACGGTTCAGAACTTCGTCTCAGGCGCGGCCGGCGTGGCTATCGCGATCGCTTTGGTGCGCGGGTTCGCGCGCCAGCAGATGAAGACCATCGGGAACTTCTGGGTGGATCTGACCCGCGCTACCATCTACGTACTCCTGCCCCTGTCGTTGGTGGGTGCGCTTTTCTTGTGCTCGCAGGGCGCTATCCAAAACCTCCATCCCTACACAACGGTCAAGACTGTCGAGGGTGCAACGCAGACCATTCCACAGGGCCCTGTCGCGTCACAGGAAGCCATCAAGATGGTGGGTACCAACGGCGGCGGCTTCTTTGGCGCGAACTCCGCTCATCCCTTCGAAAACCCAACCCCGCTGACCAATTTCGTTCAGATGCTCATGATCTTCGTGATCCCGGCCGGACTGATGTACACCTTCGGCAAGATGGTCGGCGATACGCGCCAAGGTTGGGCATTGTTCGCAGCAGCGAGCGTGATGTTTCTGATCGGTGTTTTTGTCTGTTATCCCGCTGAGCAAGGTGGCAATCCGCTGCTCGCCAAATTGGGTATACAAACCACGGCCAGCGCGACACAGGCGGGCGGCAATATGGAAGGCAAAGAGACGCGGTTCGGAATCGGCGCCTCTACGTTGTTCGCCACTATCACCACCGATGCAAGCTGCGGTGCGATCAACGGGCAGCACGATAGCTTCACGCCGATCGGAGGATTGGTCCCGTTGTTCAATATCATGACCGGCGAGGTGATCTTCGGCGGCGTTGGCGCGGGACTCTACGGCATTCTCCTGTATGCCATCGTGGCCGTGTTTATCGCTGGCCTGATGGTCGGGCGCACCCCTGAATATATCGGCAAGAAGATCGAGCAAAAGGAAGTGAAGATGGCCATGCTGGCGGTTATCGCCACTGCGGCCAGCATCCTGGTCTTTACGTCACTCAGCTCGGTTCTTCCGTTCGACAAGAACAGCTATTGGAATCCGTCAGGCGCCGCCATCACGAACCTGTCCAACGGTGGGCCTCACGGGTTCGCTGAAATCCTCTACGCCTACACCAGCGGCACTGGCAACAACGGCAGCGCGTTCGGTGGAATCAACGCCAACACGCCGTGGTACAACCTCACCATCGGCCTAGCCATGCTCATTGGACGCTTCCTGTTCCTGCTGCCGCTCCTGGCCGCGGCTGGGAGCCTCGCCGCCAAGAAGAAGGTCGCCACCACTAGCGGGACCTTCCCCACCCACGGAGCGCTATTCGTCGGCTTGCTGGTCGGAACCGTCGTCATCGTCGGCGCGCTCACGTTCTTTCCCGCGCTCTCGCTCGGGCCTATCGTGGAACATTATTTGATGCACCAAGGAAAGCTCTTCTAAGCCCATGTCGACCACTCTCACGCCGCCAAAGCCGCCGGCCGCCGAAGACCTGACCTCTCTTCTGCCCAAGAAGCTGGCACGCGCCAGGCCGTTGTTCGACGGTGAGATTGCTGGCCGGGCTTTCCAGGAATCGTTCGTCAAGTTGAACCCGATGACGCTGGCCAAGAACCCCGTGATCTTCGTCGTTGAGGTCGGTGCGGCACTCACCACGGTATTTCTGATCCGCGACCTCTTCACTGGAGGGGGCAACCTGTTGTTCACGATCCAGATTGCCGGCTGGCTGTGGTTCACGGTGCTGTTTGCAAATTTCGCCGAGGCCATGGCCGAGGCGCGCGGCAAAGCGCAAGCCGACACCCTGCGCAAGACTAAATCGGACACCATCGCCAAGCGCATCAACTCTCGCGGCGACCAGGACCAGGTTCCCGCTTCGAAGCTCCGCGCCGGCGACGTAGTGATTTGCGAAATTGGCGATACCATTCCCGGCGATGGCGAGGTGATCGAGGGCATCGCCACCGTGGACGAATCGGTGATCACCGGCGAGAGCGCGCCTGTGATTCGCGAGTCCGGCGGTGACCGGAATGCCGTTACCGGCGGTACCCGCGTTCTCTCCGACTGGGTGAAGATCAAGATCACCTCGAACCCGGGCGAAACGTTTCTGGATCGGATGATCGCGCTGGTGGAAGGCGCTGAGCGGCAGAAGACGCCGAATGAAATAGCCCTGAATATCCTGATCGCCGGTCTGGCCTTGATCTTTCTGTTGGCAGTGATCACACTGCAACCGTTCGCAGCCTACAGCGTCGCCTCGGCCGGCAGCGGCCAGGTCCCTTCGGTTGCCGTCTTGGTCTCATTGCTCGTTTGCCTCATTCCCACCACGATTGGCGGCCTGCTCTCTGCTATCGGCATCGCCGGCATGGATCGGGTGATGCAGCACAATGTGCTGGCCATGAGCGGCAAAGCGGTGGAAGCGTCCGGCGACGTCAATACCCTGTTGCTCGACAAGACCGGGACCATCACGCTGGGCAATCGCCAAGCCGTCGAGTTCCTCCCGGTGCGCGGTGTCACGGAAGGTGAACTGGCGGATGCCGCGCAACTGTCCAGTCTCGCCGACGAAACTCCGGAAGGCCGGTCCATCGTGGTCCTGGCCAAAGAGAAATACGGTTTGCGCGGACGCGAAGTCGCAACGCACGAGGCGCACTTCATTCCCTTCTCCGCTTACACCCGGATGAGCGGCGTGGATCTGGGCGAACAACGGCTGCGCAAGGGCGCAACGGAAGCCATCTCCAATTTCGTGAAGGAGCAGAACGGCGTGGTGCCGCCCGAACTAGTTGAGATGGCGGACCGGATCTCGCGCACTGGCGGGACGCCACTCGCCGTCGCCGAGGGCGAACGAGTCCTGGGCGTCATTCATCTCAAAGACATCGTCAAGGGCGGCATGAAGGAGCGCATCGGCCAACTTCGCGCCATGGGCATCCGTTCGGTGATGATCACCGGCGATAACCCGCTCACTGCCGCCGCCATCGCGGGCGAAGCGGGCGTTGACGATTTCCTGGCGCAGGCGACGCCCAAAGACAAGTTGGAGTACATCAGGAAAGAGCAAAGCGAAGGCCGCTTGGTCGCCATGACCGGAGATGGCACCAACGATGCTCCCGCCCTGGCGCAGGCCGATGTCGGGCTGGCCATGAACACCGGTACCATGGCCGCCAAAGAGGCCGGCAACATGGTGGATCTGGACAGCAATCCAACCAAGCTCATCGAAGTGGTGGCCATCGGCAAGCAATTGCTTATTACTCGCGGCGCCTTGACCACCTTCTCCATTGCCAACGACGTCGCCAAGTATTTCGCCATCATCCCGGCCATGTTCATGGCCACTTATCCGGCGCTGGCGAATCTCAACATCATGCGTTTGCACACCCCGCAGAGCGCTATCCTGGCCGCGGTGATCTTCAACGCGCTGATCATCATCGCCCTGGTACCGCTGGCGCTGCGCGGCGTGAGGTACCGTCCGCAAGGCGCGGCGAGTCTGCTCCGGCGAAATCTGATGATCTATGGAATCGGTGGCATCATCGCTCCCTTCCCCGGCATCTGGATCATCGACCAGTTGCTGGTCTTGTTGAAGTTGGCGTGAGGAAAATCCTATGTGGCAACAACTCTTACCGGCATTGCGAATAACTCTGGTCCTGACAGTACTGACCGGCTTGCTATACCCACTCGCGGTGACTGGCCTTTGTCAATTGATCTTCAACGACCAGGCCAACGGCAGTCTGAAGACCGTAAATGGGCAAGTGGTCGGTTCCACTTTGATTGGGCAGAATTTTGCCAGGCCGGAATATTTCCATCCCCGCCCGTCCGCGGCGGGAAACGACGGCTACGATGCCACCGCATCCGGTGGCTCCAACCTGGGCCCGACGAACCAAAAGCTTATCGATCGCACGAAGGCATCGGTCGAAAAATTCCGGAAAGAGAATCCAACCTTCGCCGGCCCTCTGCCCGCAGATCTGGTAACAGCGTCGGGCAGCGGCCTGGATCCGCATATCAGCCCCGCCTCTGCCGCGGCCCAAGTAGACCGTATTGCGAATGCCCGCGGACTTGCCAGGACACAGGTCCAAGCGCTCATTGATGCCCACACCGAAGGCCGCGACCTCGGTTTCCTGGGCGAACCTCGCGTCAATGTCCTGCTCGTGAACCTGGCCTTGGACGAACAGTATCCGGTGAAGCCCTAGCAGTATGTACTACTAAATCTTTGTTTCCTTGCGCGGCGCGACGATTTTCTCGCCCCCCACAGAGCAGCGGGGCCGCAATCCCCAGCAGGCCGACGGGGGCGTCGGCCGCGGACCAGGGGGTCCTCCCCACAAAATCGTCGCGTGCTGCCAAAGGTGCACCTTCAAGTTGCGGCGAAGCCGCACTGTGCCACCTTGTTTCACGAACCGGTCAGCGCGTGGTAGCACAGGCTTTAGCCTGTGGGTTTGCTTGGCCCTATCGTCACCGTCGATGCGGTGTACGGCATTTCATAGATCAGCGCGCTCCTGCCGACAACGCGGGACATTCGCCATCCGAGTAGCTGATAATTAAGACGAATCCATGCCGGCGACCATTCCACGCAAGCGCACGCCCGAAGAACTGCTGCAACAAGCTCAAGCGGAAGAATGCTACGAGCGGCGCGGCCGACTGAAAGTGTTCCTCGGTTACGCCTCCGGTGTCGGAAAGTCTTTCCGTATGCTCGACGAAGGCCGTCGCCGCCGTGAACGGGGCCAGGACGTTGTAGTGGGGGCCATCCAGCCAAAAACCTCGCCGGATATCGAGGCCCTGCTGAGCAAGCTGGAGGTGATTCCTCTGAGAAACGTCGGCGGCGTTTCCGTGATGGACGTTCCGGCCATCTTAAAGCGCCATCCCGGCGTCTGTCTGGTGGATGGCTTGGCGTATGACAATCCGCCCGGTTCGGCCAACCCCAGCCGCTGGCAGGACGTCGAGCAACTGCTCGAGGCCGGCATCTCGGTGATCTCGTCGGTCAACATTCAATACATCGACGAGCTGCGTGAGCGAGTGGAAAAGATTTCAGGCAAACGGGTCACTCAGACCGTTCCCCGCAGGTTCTTGAACTCCGCCGACGAAATCGTGGTGGTGGATGCGCCGCCGGAGATGTGTATCACTCGCTCGAGTGAAGGCCAAACCGAACCCTCCGCCAACAGTCAGGCGCAGAAGCTCTCCGAGCTCCGCGAGATCGCTCTGTTGCTCGCGGCCGATGTGGTTGATCGTCAACTGGAGACGTACCTGCAACGCCATGGCATCACCCAAACCTTTGGCGCACAGGAACGAATCATGGTTTGCATCACTCCTCGCGCTAACGCCGATGCGATGATCGCCAGCGGGAAACGCAACGCCGAGCGCTTCCATGGCGACCTGACCGTGGCCTATGTCAGCCAACCGGAAATTTCCGCAGTTGACCAAGCCGCGCTCGAACGGAACTTGGCCATAGCCCGGGCCGCCAATGCACACATTGAGATGCTGGATGGAGAGAACGCCATTGACACCATCCTCAACTTTGCGCACCAGCATGGTATCACCCAGATCTTCGTCGGACACAGCACGCGGCGGAGCTGGTGGGATCGCTTCACCGGCACTCCGCTGGACCGGCTCATCCTCGGCGCGAAAGACATTGACGTGCGCGTCTTCCCCCATTAGCCATGGCCGGCCGCCAGGAACGTGGAAAGCTGAAAATCTACTTGGGCTACGCGGCAGGCGTCGGCAAGACCTATCAGATGCTGGAGGAAGCCCAGGCCATGAAACGGGATGGCCGGGACGTGGTCATCGGCTATTTCGAACCGCATGGCCGCAAGGATACGATCGCTAGAACCGAGGGCCTGGAGATCATTCCCCGCCACCGGGTTGACTACCGCGGCACGCTCTTCGAGGACATGGACACGGACGCGATCTTGCGGCGCCTTCCCGAAGTTTGCGTGGTCGACGAATTCCCGCACACCAACATCCCCGGATCCACCAGAACTAAGCGTTGGCAGGATGTGCAGGCGCTGCTGGATGCCGGCGTTGACGTTCTCACCACCATGAACATCCAGCATCTGGAGAGCCTGAACGACCAGGTCTGGCAGATCACCGGGGTTCGCGTGAGGGAGACCATTCCCGATTGGGTGATGCAGCAAGCGGATCAAGTGGTAATGGTGGATCTCACACCGCGCGCCCTGCTCAACCGGCTGGCGCGGGGGGTTGTCTACTCGCCGGAAAAGGCCCGGAAGGCAATCGAGAACTTCTTCCAGGAATCCACCTTAGTGGCGTTGCGTGAGCTGGCTCTCCGTCAGACCGCCCACGAAATCGAGATCCGTCAGGTGGACTACGAATCGCCGGGCTTCCAGGTCGCTCCCGACGTCGGGGAACCCGGAGATGTTGTGAATCCCACTAGCGACCGTATTCTGATTCACGTCACCGCCGACCCGTCGGCCGCCATGTTGATCCGGCGTGGAAAACGGGTCGCGGACTATCTACATGCGGACTGTTTCGCGGTAGCCGTGGATCGTGACCACGAATCGCGCGATACGCCTTCAGCCGTACGCGAGGCTGTGGGCCGGCACTTAAACTTCGCCCGGAACCTGCACATTGAAGCGCGTGTGCTGCAAGGGACCGACGTCGCCAAAACCTTGGTTGAGTTCGCTCGGCTCAACGGCGTGACTCATCTCTTCCTTGCCAGGCCCAAGGAGCCTAGATGGCCGGCCATCTTCCACAAGGATCTGGTCCAGCAGGTAGTGCACCAGGCGCAGGATATGCAGGTAATTATCGTCGCCGAGCGAGGCGGTAGCCAACCACGTTAGGGTGCCAATACAACGATGACCCGCTCTGTCGATGTATCCTGGTGACGTGTCCCTCCAGACCGCGCTGTTCTTTGAGACGCCGGAACAGATCTTCTCGCGCGTCTTCACTGAACTGAAGCCACGAACGCCGGTTCCCGCACTGCGAGTCGAGTTCTGTAAGTTCGCTAACGCTAACAGCTTCGTCCGCTTGGACGACTCCGGCGTTCAGGTTCGCATCACCGACGTTTTGGACGGCGCTCCATCGCAGATCCTGGAGGCCCTGGCCCACATCTTGCTGTCAAAACTCTTCCGCCGCCCGGCGCCCAAGATGCATGCGGAACGCTATCGCCGCTACCTGAACCGCAAGGAAATGCGCCGCAGCCTGCAGTTGGTGAAGCAGGCGCGCGGGCGCAAGTTTGTGTCGGGCCCGCGCGGCGTCTGTTATGACCTGGAAGAGATCTTCGAGCAATTGAATCGCGGGTATTTCCACGGCTTGATGGCGCGCCCGCTCCTCGGCTGGAGCCGCACTGTAAGCCGAACGATGCTGGGGCACTACGACCCGTCGCACAATGCGATTATTCTGAGCAGGTTACTCGACAGCACAAATGTGCCTCACCTGGCGGTGGAGTATGTCGTATTTCACGAGATGCTGCACCTGCGCTACCCGGTGGAGCACCGCGGCGCGCGGCGTTGCGTGCATACCCGCGAGTTCAAAGAAGCGGAACGGCAGTTTCCTCGCCTCAAGGAGGCCAAGGATGCGCTCAAGAGAATCTGCGCAGGCTAGTTGGCTTCTGCCCGCTGTACTGCCCAGCCCTGGATCTGCTCGTGTAGTCCCGCCAGCGATTTCACCAGATTTCCCGCGTCCACGCCGGTCCAACCCAACGGGTAGAACGCTAGCCGGCATCGCACGGCGCCAACAGCGAAATAGAATCTGATCTGCTGCCGCCACAAGGCTTTCGCGAATTCCGGCCGGTCTTCAGTGGAAAACACCAGCATCAGCTTCGCAACGCCCAGCAGGCGGTTGAAATCGCGAGTCAGCATACCAAGGTAACCGGCAAACGCCCGGCGCCGCTCCTTGAGCAGACGTGCCCCAAGTGCAGGACGGTATCCCGGCTGCGCCTTCAGGAACTGGAAATCCTTCGGGTCCAGCAAACGATCCATCGGAGCAAACCGTTCGATTGAAAAGTCATCCAGCCATTCGGGATTCGAGGACCCAGCGCCAACGCGCGAGGCCAGCCTGATCAACAGGACCGCGAATGCCAGGAGGAGGAGCGCAAACCACACAATTCCAGAGATCATAATGTCACTCCTTGGTAGCATATCGAATTCTTCCGAGGAATACAATACCTGACTAAGTGGTTTACCGTATTTTGCGACCCGATTTCTTGGAAACTGCCCTCAGCTTCCCTTCCTTGCCGTCCGAATCAGGTGGTCATTGATGACTTGAAGCTGCGAAAGCAGCCGCGCTTCCTCTCCTGGCTTCCAACGATGTCCGACAACCACTGTTTTTGTCTCCCCGCCCTTGTTGAGAGCGAACAGCCAGAACACGAGGCAAAGCGTGGAGACAACGATGAGCACTGTCGAAGCCAATTGCGAACCATGGTGAGTACGATTCACCAGCAACAGCAAGGTCGCTTTGTCCAGGAAATAAACCGCGTATCCGATGGAATAGACGACCACATTCCGGCTCAAAGAAACCGGATAATACGCCAGGAAGCCCAGGATCAACAGCACGAAGATTACCAGGCTGGTCACGATGACCCGTTCAAATACTATGAACGTCAGCGTGATGTTTCTGCCGTTGGGAGCCTTCTCCAGTCCCAACAAAAGCAAAGAGACAACAATCGCGACCGCAAGACCAGCTTTAATGTAGCGCCTTGATAGGCTCGCGATGCCGGGCAAGCCGCGCAACGCGATCGTGTAGCACTCCAAGACGATCAACGAGTAGAAACAGAGGATGATGCCTTCTGTTGGAATCCATGCATAAGGGTAGTGTGTCCGATCATAGGGGGTCAATGTAAGGACAGCAGTCTGAAGAAGTGTAGCGAGCAGGTAGCCAAAGAAAAACGGGTACAAGCGATACAGTCCAGACCACCAGATCCGGACCGATAGCCCTATCAGGGCAGCCGTTTGGATCACCAGAAATACTAGTTGTGCGGCAGGGATCCCAGACATGACTTAAGACTTGACTACGCCACCTAAGAGTCTATCACCGCACTGCCCTGCCCGGAGAGTGTCAGCGTGCGGAGCTGCTCATTGGACAACCAGTAGGATCGGGGAAACATGGGGGAAGCGGCCAATCAGCCGAAACCGCGGCGGCAAACAACATCATCATTCCGGTTACTAGCAAAAGCTTCTTCAACATGGTGCTTATCTCCTTATGTGTGTTTGTGATTGGAGTCCGAAAACTCACGTCGAGTCTAAGGTCTTTTTCCGGCCAACCGGAAGACCCTCACACACTATCGGAAACCAGAACATCTCTGTAGAGTCGCGGTCGAAACGCACTCTAGTCTGATGTTTTTTTCAAAACCGGTGTATCATCATAAGAGTCAGGATAGAAGGCATGAAATCGAGCGATGCCCTGAGCCGCAACGCCAAATCCGACCTATGGCGTCACACGCTCGCACAACTCCCTTCGGTGTTTGGTAGGCTGGTTTACCTTTCTTCCTTGCGCGATCCGAATACCGGCCGCTACCAGCACCACGGCTTGGCCCTGGTTTTTGGCGAGGATGAAGCCAGAAAGGCCCTCCGAAAGAGTCACGAGGAGGCTTTCGCCGAATGGCTGTCCTTCAATCTGGAGCAGCAGCAGGCCGACCTCCGGCTCTATTTGTCCGATGTATCTGAAGACAAACGAACCATCCTGGAAACCTGGCAGAAGCTCGAACCCTACAAGAACGTCCTGCCGAAATCGGCCAAAAGCGTGGAACGCCAGCTCTACCTTGGCGATCTGACGATCCTTCTGGCGCTGCTCAAGAACGAGTACGGCGTCGAGGACCCTGGACCAGACTCATAGCCACGCCAGTCACCTGGCCGATGATGTCGATGTCCTTGGGGTATTCATAAAATTCGGGGCTGCAGTTTGACGCCGGATGCGGCTGCAGGATCAACTTGTCGCCGATCAGGCTGCACCACGCGCAGCGGTAGCCCTGCCGATGCTCCAGGAAGTAAATAGGGCGTTCGAATTCGCTGTTCCAGCCGGCGTTCGAGATTTTACGGCATGTGTCATCGATTACCACGAACGAGCCCGGCTGTAACAGAGGATACATGAACCAGTCATCCATCCCCACAAACGCATGGCGGTGCTCCTTCAGATTCAGTCCGTCCAGGAAAAGCAGGGGCAGCTTGCCCCAGCGCTGGATCATGCGGCTCAGATACGACGTACGGCGCAGGTCCAGGCCGGGATCCAAAGACAACGGCAGCAGCGCCTCTCCGTGGACG
>DASQGY010000157.1:0-6859 GCA_035632375.1 Bryobacteraceae bacterium
GAAGGGGTCGCAAGCCGACGCCATTCAGGATGGTGAAGATGCCAGTGTTGACGCCGATTCCGAGAGCGATGGCGAGAACTGCGACTGCCGTGAATCCGGGATTCTTGCGCAGCGTGCGGGCGGCGTAGCGAAGATCGATCCAGAGGGAGGAGAGAGAATTGTCGCGCATGGAGTTTTCCTTCGGGAGTTCGTGTCGTTGAGTGCCCGGCCAGAGCGTGCTGAGGGTTTGCCGCCAGAGCCAGGCGCGGGAGCGGTGGCCGTCGCCGTATTCTTCCATCAAGTCGCCGAGGACGAATTCCGCGGAGTGGCGGAAGCGGAGATAGAGCAGCGCTCGGATGACGCGGGGAAATCTAGCGGCCATGCATCACCTTCGGTAATTCGACCCCTTCCCACATGGCGGCCAGCGCCTGTCGGCTTTGGCGCAAGGCTCGGAGGCCCAGTGGCTCTACACGGAAATAACGTTTGGATCGGCCGCCGCGTTCCGGGATAGGGTCGCTGAACCAGGAAGTCACGTAATTTTTTTCTTCCAGGCGGTCGAGCGTGCGGTAGAGTGCGCCGACGGTTAGCGATCGGCCGGTGCGTTTTTCGATTTCCTGGCGGACCGGGACGCCGTATGCGTTGTCGTCGAGCCGGAGAATGGCGAGGAGTACGATTTGCTCAAATTCGCCGAGATGTTCGCGGGAGGACATGTATGTTCTGCATAGTAGGACAATTGGGTGCGAATGTCAAGGATGAAGCATACGGACGGGAAACTCAGGTATGAGCATCTTGAAAAACCGGGAACAGGCAGCTCTGTCCACGCGCCAACTGCGTTGATACCGTTCCTTCGGGATTGATGTGGCTTGGGACAGAGTAGCCAGTCCCCAGTTTTTCGAGTTAGTGAGTTAGGGAGTAGATGAGGTAGTTGATGCCGTAGCGGTAGGCTAGGGCGGTCATTTGTTCGGGGTAGAGCGGCGAGTCGGCGTATTCCCAAGCGTCCCCTACGTCGGTGTTGAAGTTGACGGCCACCACCATGCGGTTCTTGTCGTCGCGGATGGCGCGCCATGCCGGTGACGTGCCTTCGGGTTGGTAGAGGTAGATAGTTCCATCGGGTCCGCGGCGGAGGTGGCGCGTACCGGGGATGAAGGTGCGGTCCTGTTCATTGATGTCGTAGAGGACGTGCATGGCGGAATCCGATTCGGCGAGATCGTCGATGGGGCGGCCGGGCAGGACGCGCTGCATGGTCTGGCGGAAATTTTCCCATTGCTCCGCGCCCCAGAAATCGTCGACCACCAGGAAGCCGCCGCGCAAAAGATACTCACGGAGACGCGCTGTTTCGGCATCGGTAAGGCCCCACCAGCCGGTTTGCGTCGCGTAGATCCACGGATATTCGAAGAGCTTGTCGTCGGTGAGACGCACGTGGCGCGGGTCGCCGGTGTCGATGCGGGTGAGTCGCTGGACTCCGGCACTGAAGTGATCGTCGGCATCGGGCCAATCCACCATCCACCAGCCGGTGCCGGTGGCGTTGCGCGAGGCGTAGCCGAAACGGCGGTGATATTGCGGGAGGTCGGTGTATTCGACGCGGATGAAGTGGAATTCGGCTTGAGTGGGGAAGGTGGGGCGAGGGCCTTCTTCCTGGTCGCGGAACCGGGATCGCTGTGCCAGGAGGGTGATGGCGAGAGCGGCGAGGATCGAGCTGAGGAGGAGACGGCTCGCCATTTGTTTTTCATTGTAGCGTTGCGAGAATACTGGGCACCTGGGCTGTGAGGTTCCTGCAAAACAGGGGACAGGCAGCTCTGTCCGCCGCCAATAGGCATAGTGCCGTTCCTTGAGGATTACTGTGGCTTGGGACAGAGTAGCCAGTCCCCTGTGTTGCGTCAGGTGGTGAATTTTACGCTGCGGGCTACTTTTACGGCGGGTTTTTCCAGGAGCTGGGCCAGGACTTCATCGGGGACGGGCTGGTCGGTTTCGATTACGGCTACCGCTTCAGCGCCGGCGTTGCGGCGGCCTAGCGAGAAGGTCGCGATGTTGATGCCGTTCTTGCCCAGCACCGCGCCCAGGTAGCCGACTACGCCGGGGACGTCTTCGTTCTTCAGGAATGTGAGGTTGCCGTCGAGCGGCGCCTCGCAGTAGATGCCGTCGACTTGCAGGAGGCGCGGGCGATCCAGGACTACCGCTCCTTCCACCGAAGTTAGACCGGTGTCGGATTCGAGCTCCAGGCGCACGGAATCGATGTGGGCGCTGCGCTTGTCGTGACGCTCGGCGACGGTGAGGCCGCGATCGCCGGCGATTTGCATGGCGTTGATGGCATTCGCCTGCCGGGCGAGCGATCGGTGGAGAACGCCGGCCAGGCCGGCATTGCGGACCAGGTGTGTGTTCAACTCGGCGATGCGTCCAAAATAGACCAGACGCACCGTTTTCGGATTGCCGGTGGAAACGTACGATGCGAAGTTGCCGAGGCGCTCGGCGAGCTGGCTGTAGGGCGCGAGCGTTCTGTATTGCTCGGGCGTGAGAGCGGGCATGTTCACAGCGTTCAGGGCGACGCCGTTCTGCAGATACTCGACGATTTGTTCGGCGATACGCACGCCCACGATTTCCTGCGCCTCTTCGGTGGAACCGCCGATGTGCGGAGTGGCGACGAAGTTTTCCAGGGCCAGCAGCGGATCGTCCGGCGTGGGCGGTTCTTTTTCGAAAACGTCGAGGGCTGCGCCGGCCACCTTTCCCGCAGCGAGCGCTTCTCTGAGCGCGTCCTGATCGATCAGTTCGCCGCGCGCGCAGTTGACGATGCGAACACCCTTCTTCATGCGGGCGAAGGCGTCGCGCGAAAGCATGCGATTCGATTCGGGCGTTAGGGCGGTGTGCAGGGTGATGTAGTCGCTTTCCGCGTAGAGCGAGGGCAGCGCTACGAGTTCGACGCCGACGTCCTTAGCGGTTTGCGAATGGACGTAGGGATCGGTAGCGATGATGCGCATCTCGAAGGCCGCGGCGCGCTTCACCACTTCGCGGCCGATGCTTCCCAAACCGACGATGCCGAGCGTTTTACCGCGCAGCTCCGTGCCGAGGAATTTTCGCTTTTCCCATTTCCCCGATTTGGTGGAGGCGCTGGCGCGGGGGATGGATCGCGCGAGCGAGAGCATCAATGCGATAGTGTGCTCGGCGACCGAGATCGCATTGCCGCCCGGCGTATTCATCACCAGCACTCCGGCGGCGGTGGCGGCGGGCAGATCGACGTTGTCGACGCCGACGCCCGCGCGGCCGATCACACGTAGTTTTGGCGCCTTGGCGAGAACGGCGGCATTCACTTTCAGGCCACTACGAACGATGAGGGCGTCCGCGGTCGCGAGGTGCTGCTCGTACTCCTTCGGATTCGAAACGATAACTTCCCAACCTGGCTGGTCCCGCAGAATTTTCAAAGCCGCGGCCGCCAGCGACTCGGCAATCAGAATTTGCATGGCTTATGTGATCAAACCGTAGCTGCTTCCTTGGCCAGTGCGACTTCGGCGTAGGCATTCTGGACCGCTGCGACACCGGTCCCGAATTTCACCGGCACACCATTAGCGGCGAGGATGATTTCGAGCTCAGCGATGACTGCGAACAAATCCGGGAAATCGAAATAGCCCAAGTGCGCGATGCGAAAGATTTGCCCCTTCATCGATCCCTGGCCGTTGGCGATGATGGAGCCGAAGCGGTTGCGATATTCCTTGACGATGACGCCGGAGTCCATGCCTTTGGGAGACTTCACGGCGGTGACCGACGAACTTGGGGATGCCGGAGAGAATAAATCGAGCCCGAGCGTGGTAACTGCGGCGCGGGTGGCGGCGGCGAGCATTTGCGCATTGGCGACAAGCTTGTCCATGCCGATGGACTTCACGTATTTCAACGCTTCGGCGAGTGCGAGCAGCAGAGCTGTGGACGGCGTCCAACTGGATTCGCCGTTGGCGGCATTCTTTTTTTCCTTCTTGAGATTGAAGTAGTAGCGAGGGAGTTTGGAAGTTTCGGCGAAGGCCCAGGCTTTCGGACTGACGGACAGGAACGCCACGCCGGGCGGGATCATGAACGCTTTTTGCGATCCGCCGATTACGATGTCCAGGCCCCAGTTATCGATATCGAGCGGCATGGTGCCCAGGCCGGTGATGGCGTCGACGACGAAGATGGCGTCGGTTTTCTTGACGGCCTCGCCCATGGCGCGAACGTCGTGCTGCGAGCCGGTGGAGGTTTCCGACGCCTGCACGAAAACGCCGCGGGCATTGGGGTTGGATTTCAGAGCGTCGGCCACGCGCTGCGCGCTGACCGATCCGCCGTATTCCTCCTGCAGCACAATGGCGTCGAGACCGAAAGCTTTGACGATCTCAGCCCAGCGCTCGCCAAATTTGCCGGCAACGCACACGATGGCGCGGTCGCCGGGGGAGAAGAGATTCGCGACCGACGCTTCCATAGCGCCGGTGCCAGAGGACACTAGCGCGAGCACGTCGTTGGAGGTGCCCATCACTTCCTTCAAATCGGCCAGGACCTGGCGATAGATCTTGCGGAAGTCTTCGGTGCGGTGATGAATGTCGGACCCCATCATGGCGTGGAGCGCCTGCGGGAGTAGCGGAGTGGGGCCGGGTGTCAGTAGACGTTGTTTCTTGATATACATGAGAGGGATTAACTAAAAGGATAGCAAACGCTATGGCACTGCTCGAACGGATTCAGACTGACCTGGTGGCCGCGATGAGGGCCAAGGACGAGGCGCGGCTGAACGCGATACGTCTGATCAAGACGGCGCTGAAGAAGCACGAGGTGGATTCGATGAAGCCGCTGGATGAGGCGGCGGAGCTGCAGATCCTGGGAACGCTGATCAAGCAGCGTCGCGAGGCGGCGGACATTTTTCGCAAGGGCGGCAGGGCGGAGCTGGCGGACAAGGAAGAGGCGGAGTTGAAACTGGTGGAATCGTACATGCCGGCTGCGCCGAGCGAGGAAGAAGTGGAGGCGGCGATCGCGGCGGCATTGGCGGAGACCGGGGTGACGGCGATGAAGCAGATGGGCCTGGTGATGAAGGCGGCGCAGGCGAAGCTGGCGGGCAAGCGGGTGGATGGGAAGGCGTTGAGTGAGAAGGTGAGGGCGAGGTTGTCGTAGAACATGAAGAAGAAGACCACACTCGACAAGGCGGCAGACCAGCTCGCCAAGCTGCTTGAAGAGCACTTGGCTGAGTTGTCTGCAACGGAACGGCAAGCCAGGTCTCGCGCGTTCCATCAAGTAGTTGCCAACATCGGTACAGGCGCCAAGTCGGTAGCGCATCCGAAGACTGGGGCGAGTCGTCGGGCAATCCGGCGGCACGTATAGCTTCAACAAGTTATTCTTCGGTTGCAATCATCAGGAGCGTACGCATAGTCTTCGGTGACTCCGCGTGTTTCCGTCGGGACTCCAGATTAATGTGGCGTCGGGGGGCAGTAGCCCGAAAGCACGGCCGGGACGAAATAGGGGAATGAGTATCCTGGCACCGAATTCTTTCCCCGAATTCTTTCCACGGGCGGAGCTATTCGTTTCAGCAAGATAGCGGCTCGCAATTGGGGAATGGGTATCCTGGCACCGAATTGTTTGCGATAGTGATTCTAGTGTCTCATCAACTTCCTCGTTTGCGGTTGAGCCTCGATTTCATGCCTTCGCAGGATCCGGAGCATCCCGGGTTGCTGATCCGCGATCCGTTCAAGTTTTCGGATACGATGCTGTTGATTCCGCCGCAACTGGTGGCCTGTCTCGCTTGTTTCGACGGGGAGCAGACTACGCTCGATCTGCGAGAGAACCTGGTGCGGGCTACTGGGGAGATTCAAGTCGGGGAGATCGAGAAAAACCTTTTCGACACGCTCAGCGAGGCGGGGTTTCTGGAAGACGAGAAGTTCGAACAGCTTCGTGCGGCGCGGGTGAATGAATTTGCCGCCGCGCCGAAACGGGAGCCGTCGCATGCCGGATCGGCTTATCCCAATATCGAGGTGGAGGCGCGGAAGGCCCTTGCGGGGTTCATGAAGGACGCACCGGTGCAGGCGGCTCTGGATTCGCAGATCGGGATCGCCGCACCGCACGTGAGCCCGTTTGGGGGATGGGAGTCGTATCGGGATGCGTATGCGACACTGCGGCCGGAATACAAGGACCGGACGTTCGTGGTGCTGGGGACATCGCATTACGGTGAGGCGGACCGGTTTGGACTCACTCGAAAGCCGTACGTGACGCCATTCGGCGACGCCATCACCGACGTTGCGCTAGTCGACGAACTGGCGCGCGCCGCTCCCGGTGCGGTTCGAATGGAAGACTACTGCCACGCGGTGGAGCACTCCATCGAGTTCCAGGTTTTGTTCCTGCAATACGTCTACGGGCCAAACATTCGCATCCTTCCGATTCTGTGTGGATCGTTCGCGCGCAGCATTCTGGAGGGCGGGAAACCGGAGGCGAATGAGGATGTCAGCCGATTCTTTGGAGCGCTTGGCAACGTGGCGGCGCGGGAAGGGGACCGCCTCTTCTGGGTGCTCGGCATCGACATGGCGCACATGGGCCGCCGCTACGGCGACTCGATGACCGCCAAGGCGGATGAGGGCGAGATGGCGGCGGTGGCCGTGCGCGACCGCGAACGCATCGATCGGGTCAACGCTGCCGATGCGGATGGTTTCTGGAACCTGGTCCAGGAGAATCGCGACGACCTGAAATGGTGCGGCTCGTCGCCGCTTTACACCTTCTTGAAAACTGTTCCGCAAGCGCGCGGGAAGCTGCACCGCTATCAGCAGTGGAACATCGATGAGCTGAGCGTGGTGAGTTTCGCGGCGCTCGGCTTCCATTCGTAGGGACAGGCGAAAAGTGGGGACAGCCTACCTGTTTCACGCGACCGGAATTGGCGTGCCGTCCACGCTTT
>DASQGY010000158.1:0-52652 GCA_035632375.1 Bryobacteraceae bacterium
CCGGTTGGTCCGGCGGGTCCAGTGGGTCCGGTCGGCCCGGTGCCGCCGGTGACTCCGGTAGCGCCGGTGGCTCCGGTTGCTCCACTCGGGCCCGTGGAACCAGTTGGTCCAGTGGGCCCGGTGACCGTTCCCGACGGTCCGGTGGCACCGGTCGCACCAGTTGCTCCGGCCGGTCCGATGGGACCGATCAGCAGGATCTCGAGCGTCGCCGGGTGGCTGGTGGTGGCGCCTTCCTTGCTATCCAACGCTATGCTGGTGGTACCCGGGTTGGCGGTGATGATAAAGCCGTCGTTGGGGCTTCCGTTCAGCCACGCCTTTACTTGAGTGGTCACATCCACGGTCAGGTACACGAAGGCGGTAGTGACGGCGATTCCGTTCTGAATCGCCGTGCCTGGTCCTGGCACCGGGTTGGTAGTGCCGTTTACCGAGCTCTCCGACCATGGTGCATTGGCCGCCGCGATATTGATTCCACCCGCAGTGGTGACTTTATTAATGAAAAATCGCAGCCTGGCGGAAGTCACGTTATTGCCGGTTATGCCGCCGGGTAATTTGGTGAGATCGAACAACAGCAATCCCTGGGAGTTGGGTGCGCCGCCGATGTTGATGGCCGGCAGCCCGCCATACGCATTGGCATCGCCCACATTGATATAGGCATCGCCAGCGAGCGGCGCCGTATCCGCCCAGGCCAGGTGGGAGAGCAGCAGTGTACAGCCCGCCAGCGCGAGCCGCGTGACTTTGAATTTAATCGCTCGTTTCACTGTGTACTCTCCTCATCCCGCATGGCCAAACCTAACGAACGTCCAGGGTGCGCCAGGTGCCCGCACCGTCGGCCACCAACACCGCTGAAAACGTCATGGGCAGCGCGCTCGCGTACGCTGCATTCGAATCTCCCGGTATCACGTGGTTGACGAACAAAATCTTGTCTCCGGCCTTGGGGAAGATCTCCAAGGCGCAGGCGGTGGGATTCTTCACCGAAATCACCACCACCTTTCCGGCCGTGCTTCCCGAGGGCAACGTAATCGCTCGCGCCGGCACTGGCGTCGAGTTGGTACACGGCGCGGTGTTATCCACCAGGAACGTATTGTTTGCGTCGCCATCGGCGATGGCGCCATTGCCCGCCGCCAGCGTGGCGTCTGAGACGATGCTGGTGGACAGCGCGAAGTTGTTGTTGATCACGCCCGGCGGTCCGGTGGGACCTGTCGGCCCGGTGTTTCCTACTGGCCCCAAAGCGCCCTGCGCGCCCTGATTTCCGGTGGCTCCGGCCGGCCCGGTGGGACCGGTGGGACCGGTGGGTCCGGGACCGCCCGTGGCTCCCTGATTACCGGTGGGTCCAGGCAATCCGGTAGGTCCGGTGGGGCCCGCCACCGCGCTGGCCGGCCCTTGCGTACCTTGCGGTCCAGTGTTTCCGTTGGCGCCCGTTGGGCCAGTTGGACCCGTCCCTCCGGTAGTTCCCGGCGGTCCGGTGGATCCTTGCGCTCCGGTGGAACCGGTGGGTCCCGATGGTCCCGTGGGGCCAGTCGCGCCGGTTGTACCCGTCACTCCCGTGGGGCCGGCCGGTCCTGTTCCCGTGGCGCCGGTTGGACCGGTTGGGCCGGTTCCGCCCGTGGTTCCAGTTGCCCCCGTAGGTCCGGCGGGTCCGGTGGGACCCGTTACGCCCGCCGGGCCGGTCGGTCCGGTAGTCCCCGCCGGTCCGGAAGCTCCAAAAAGATTGACCTCCAGAACGGCCGGATGACTGGTGCTGGTGCTTTCTTTGCTGTCGAAGGAAACCAGTGTCGCTGGAGGGTTCGCTACCACCAGAAATCCGTTGTTGGGGTTCCCGTTCAGCCAACCCTTCACCTGCGTGGTGACATCGATCTGCAGATATACACCGCCGCTGGTCACGGGAACCGAACCGGCAACCAGAGTTCCCTGCGTGGGCGGAGCCGGCCCGCCGCTACCGGTCACGGTGGATTCGGTCCAAGCCCCATTTGCCAGAAAAAAATCCACCGCACCAGGCGTGCCGGCGGTCCTTACAAACAGCCGCAGTTGGGCGTCGGAAACCTGCGCCGCGGTGGTGCCCGCGGGCAGCGTCGACAGGCTGAATTGAAACAGACCCTGAAATGCCGAGGGGCCGCCTACATTGACTACAGGTGACGCGCCGAAGTGGCCGGTGTTCCCGATGGCGAAAAACGCATCGTCGGTCAAGGCCGCATCATTCGCCCAAGCGGCCACCGGCAGCAGCGCCGTTACACCTAGCCATACAATTCGCGAGACGCTCATTTTGTCTCCCTGTCTCCCACTCCGGCTCAGACGCGAAGTTTCCGACGCCGCAGCATTATCGCGGCGAGTCCACTCGCCAGCAGCACAATCGTCCCAGGCTCCGGCACCGCCGACACGGCAAAGGCCGACGTCACGTTGTCAATATCCACCGCCCATTCATTGGTCCGGTTGTCGGCATTGGAGTCGCAGAACTGCCCGTTAGTACAGCCGAAACTGGAGGTGAACGTAGGACTGCCGGTCTGGGTGAATCCGTCGGACAACATGGTGCCCGCGGGCTGATTGTCGCTCTGGCTCAGAATCAGTATGTACGAGCCGGTTCCCAACGGTTGCGAGATGAACGAATCGAAGCAGGCGCCCGTGACCGAGTCGGTACCCACCTGCCCGCACGTCCCGTTATCCACCGACTGCAGCAGGTTGCCCAGCGAATCGTACAGCGACAGCCAGGGATCGAAGCCGCCCTGGGGAATTACCGCACTATTGGCATTCGTTCCGCCCGCATAGCTCCAGGTCTGCAAGGTGACGGTGGCCCCGCTGGCCAGGGTGAAATTAAACTGCTGAAGCTGATCGTCGGTGGAGAATACGCCGGTGAACGAGATGTTCGCGGCAAAAGCTTGTGCCCCATAGAGCGCCAGACCCGCAGCGAGCAGTATTCTGCTCATCCCCATTGAGTGCCCCTTCCGAACAGACATAGAACCGCGCGTACCGGTACTCCCATTCCGCGCGCACGCACTTTCGTACCACTAAAACTAATCTTCGATATTATCAGGAGTTTCCTCAAAGTTCAAGAGTTTGTATCGAGTTTGGATCTAGACCCCTTACGGTGAGGGGAGTAGTCCCAGCAAAAATACGAGTATTCAGTAAAGCTCTTGTAAGGGTTTGTCAGGTTGCGCGCGCCTCGAAGGGAACGACTGCCGCAGTCCCACGGAGAATTGGCTTCACTCTAACCGCACCATACCGGCAAACAAGCACTGCGGTTGTGGGTCACATGGCGCTATGATTCGTCAATCGCTACGTCACGATCGCTTGGGACAAGCGTTCTGAGGTGGAAAAGACTTCCTGGTGTGTCTGGTCCTCTCCGCATCCTGCTAGAATCGAAGGACCGTTTCATCGTGCGCCATCGAAGTTTTCTTGTTGCGGCCGTGCTCGCGGTTGCCGCCGTCATACTCGTCTACTCCAATCATTTCCGGAACGAGTTCCACTTCGACGACTTCCACGCCATCACGAATAATCCCTACATCCGCGACCTGGGAAACGTGCCGCGGTTCTTCACGGACGCCCGCACCTTCAGCACGCTGCCGGATCACCAGGTGTATCGTCCTACCCTGACCGCGTCCTTCGCGCTCGATTACCGGCTCGGCAAGGGACTCAATCCGCTGTACTTCCAGATCTCGACATTCATCTGGCACATGGCTCAACTCGCCCTGATGTTCGGAGTATTCCTGTTGGTACTGAATGCCGCAGCCGGGCCGTCCCCGCAAAATCGCTGGTTTGCCCTGTTCGGCGCCGCGGTCTATGGACTGCACCCGGTGAGCGCTGAAACGGTCAACTACATTGTCCAGCGCGGTGAGATTCTGTCCACTGCCGGAGTTGTCGCCGGAATGCTGCTGTACATCCGGTTCCCGAAGCTCCGGCGCTTTGGTCTCTACCTCATCCCCGTCGCGTTCGGAATCCTGTCCAAGCTACCGGCGGCCGTGTTTGCAGGCATCCTCTTCACTTATGTTCTGCTGTTTGAGGAGGAGTTGAACATCCGGCGGGCGCTACAGAGAACGCTGCCTGCTCTGGTTGCATGCGCGCTGGCCGTTGGGTTTGCGATTCGCATGGTAGCGCCCAGTTTCGATTCCGGCGGGGCCAAACCGGCGCTGTACCGGCTGATTCAACCCTACGTCGCGTGGTATTACTTTCGCTCCTTCTTCTGGCCCTCGGATTTGAGCGCCGATTCCGATTTCGGTTTGGCCGGCGGATGGCTCGATCCCAAGGTTCTTTTCGGTGTACTGTTCGTGGCGGCGCTCTCGGTGGCGATCTGGTGGACGTCGCGCGTCCGGAACACCAGGCCGATCGCCTTCGGCTTAGTCTGGTTCCTGCTTGCGTTAGCTCCGACGGCCTTGGTGCCGCTGGCCGAAGTGGAGAACGATCATCGCATGTTCTTTCCGTTCGTGGGTCTCACGCTGGCGGTGATTTGGGCCGTGCGCCTGGTGGCCAGGGAGGATATGCGATCGTTGGCGGTGGTGGGGGTAATGGTGCTGGCGGTATCGGCTTACGCGACAAGACAGCGCAATGAGGTCTGGAGAACCGAGGAGACGCTGTGGCGGGATGTGACCGAAAAAAGCCCACGCAACGGCCGCGGCTTCATGAACTACGGCTTGACCCAGATGGCCAAGGGCGACTACAACGCAGCCATGCGGGCATTCGAGCAGGCGCTGCCGCTGACGCCGAACTACTCGCTGTTGCACATCAATATTGGGATCGCGAAAGGCGCGTTGGGGCAGGACGCAGAAGCGGTGCAGCATTTTCAGCAGGCCATCGCTCTGGCGCCGGACGATTCTCAGTCCTACTTCTATTACGCTCGCTTTCTGTACGGGCGGGGACGCACCACCCAGGCGATCCCGCTGTTAGAGGCCGCGCTGCACAAGAATCCCGGGGATACCGTGACGCGCGATTATTTGCTGCGAGTCTATTCGGAGCAAGGCCAGTGGGCAAAACTCGACCAACTGGTCGCCGAGAGCCTGCGGGCGGCGCCGAACGATCCCGCGGTGCTGCGTTATCGCTCGGCGCGCGCAGACCGGGAAGCGCAGGTGCGACAGGCTCAGCAGGCCGTGGAGTCGAAGCCAACGCCCGAGGGCTTGCTCGCGTTATCGCTCACCTTTTACCAGGCCGGCCGATTTGAAGATTGTATCCGCGCCGCGCGGGAGGCATTGCGGCTCAACGCGCGTTATGCCGAGGCCTACAACAATATCGCGGCGGCGTACAATTCCATGGGGAAGTACGATGAAGGGATAGAAGCCGCGCAGGAAGCGGTTCGGCTGAAACCGGACTTCACATTGGCGCGCAATAACCTCGCCTGGGCGCAGTCGCAAAAGGCGAAGCTACATACAGAACCGCGGCGGTAATATGAGTTGACGACCTCCCCGTGACGGGTGTCGGCTGATAGCAGACGTCTCAATCGGCCGCCGACAGGCTCCTTTTTTTTGGAATGAACACAAAATCCCTCAGAATCGCAAAGTTCGCCAGAAACAGAACGCATTCCGCCATGATTTTGGCATATACGGGCTGCATGCCAAGGGCGGCATGCAGGAAGTTGATCAGCCCATAAGATACGATACCGCTGCAAACCACCACGAGCAGGTATTTCGGGAGAACTCGCCGGTGCTCCTCATGCGAGAAAAACACAGTCTTCCGATTCGCTGTGTAATTGAGGGCCAGGGCCGCCAGACGGCCGCATGTTTGCGCCACAAGAATGCCACCTGTGAAATGAAATATCGAGACAAAAACGATGTTATCCAGCAGCGCAGTAAGCAATGAGACGATACTGAAGCGCAGCAGGACGAAGAAAACACGCATCGAATCGAAGATGGGATTGAAGTGAGAAGATGAATTCGCACCAAGATAAATGGTCTCGATTGGAATTTCTCCGATGGGGTAATGCAAACGTCTGCTGAGGAGCAGCATATCGAGCTCGAAGTCATATCCATTTGAGCTGACGGAGAGAAGCTGTGGCAGCAGGCTTTTGGGAATTCCGCGAAGCCCGGTTTGTGTATCCGACAAAGATTGTCCGACGGCAAAGCGGAAGACCCCGCGCGCGACAATGTTGCCGAAGCGGGAACGAAACGGGACATTCGCGCCAAATCTTCGCGCCCCCAGTACCAGGCCGCGTGGATCCTCCGCGAGTGCAGCCGCTACCTTGAGGACGTCGTCTGGATGGTGCTGGCCGTCCGCATCGGCGGTCACGACTCCTATGCAATCCGGCCAAGTGCACAATATGTGATTTATCCCGGTTTTCAGGGCGGCGCCTTTGCCGAGGTTGACGGCGTGACGCAGGACGGTGGTCTGGGTCCCGAACCGCTCCACATCGGCGAACAGGGTGGTGTAACCAGCGCCGCTGCCATCGTCAACGACAACGATAACGTCGAGCCCGGCGCTCGCGAGCCGCTCAATCAACACGAGCAGAGCCTCGGTCGGCCGGAACGCCGGTATCAAAGCGGCAACTTGTGAGAGTCCCATCGGGCTATTCCGAATCATTGCGACCGGGGCGAACGGGGGTCGAACAAGACACTTCAGAACCCATAGTATAAGCAGATGCCGGCCTGCTGCTTGCGCTGCCGCCGAGCTATTTCGGTGGCGCGCCGCCGTTTGCGACCGTGCGGACAATTAAACCGCGGGCTTCAACGTCCCATCCAGGAACGGATGCCGGATACCGCAAGTTCTTCCATTCCGCTGGCTACTACAACCTTGGTAAAAGCGTCGTAATCGTGCAGGCCCGCCAGAAGGACGGCACCGATCGCCACTCCGGTTATGGCGTGACGCGGGAACCCCGGCAGCGCATGGCGAGCGAGAGCGACGAGATACCACAGGCCGATCGCTGCAAGCAGGCAATATGTTCCGTCCGCCGGACTGATGACGCGCAGGAATTGAAAATTGGGACCGAACGCCGCAAGTCCTACGAATCCGAGGGTCATGAGGGCCGTTATGCCCGCCGCCCGAACATCCCGCAATCCGGAGAATCGGCGAATCTGAGGCGCGCGCCCGAACACCGCCACAACTGCCCCGACAGCGGCCATAGCGGCCGTCAACGGACCGACAATCCACAAGAGATAAACGAATTGGTACCAAGGCCCCGAGCAGCACTTTTCGAGCCACTCCCACGCGGCCGAACGGGCAAAGGTGTGATCTATCGAAGCGAGCAGCAGACTAGCGTTACCCGCCAGTGCAATCCAAACGGCAAACGCGAGCAAAAAAGAAACCAGTCCCCCCAACAGCAGACCGACAAGCAGTTTCCAGGACCTTTCGTGAAACAATAAAATGACGGCCAGCCAAAGGCCGCACAGTCCGAAGCAGAGAAATGCCGTCTCTTTGGTGAGAAACGCGAACGCCCCGGCGGCGAAAAAGACGGCGTACAATATCTTTCGCCGGGGAGTCGCGGCGATTTCACATGTCAGGTAGACCAGCAAGAGCCCGCAAAACCCAAAGGTCGTTTCCTGCCACGCGCGGCGCGCCATACCCAGTTCACCAAACGAGAAAGCCAGGAAAGCGGGAGCCAGTAAGCCGACAGCGGGGCTAAAGAAACGTATGCCGATCCATGCGACTAGTAGCAAGGAGAAGATACTGAAAATCCACGAGACCGCGGCGCCCGCCCGCCCGTCCCGATTGCCGGTAATCTTCATCATCGCGGCAAACAACAAAACGTGACCGAACCGCCTGGGGGAGGGATAAGCCCAATTCGATGGGTTGCGATCATAGTTGGCGAAAAGCTCCCGGTAGACGCCGAAACCCTCATCGGCAAGACGCGCGGCGTACATCGTATACGTTTTCTCGTCCGGCGACCGCGAAAGCACATCGGTCATGTGTTGACACCGGAGCCAAATGCCTGCGCCGAGAATGACGACCAGCGCCGCAATGAAGAACAACGGCTTCGAGCGAGCTGTGCCTGCGCTCGCCGGCGGTTCGTTCAGCGGCTCCGGCAGATCCATTTCGAGCAGCTCCTCCGATGCATGGTCAAAAACTACAGACTACTAGAGTATCGGATCGACCGGCGATTGTACCCGGTGACGTGCCGTTTGTTTCTTCCGGGTATAATGCGCCTTAGTGAAGCGATTAGCACACAGGGGTGGATTGTCCGCCGGCGTGGTGGTGTGTGCGCTCGGATTAGTTGATTGCAGTTATTTTAGCGATCCCAAGAATGAGCCGTCCGCGAAGACGGTGCGTCCCGCGGAAGTGCAGAACTTTTCGGCCCTCACGCCGGATCAGTGGCTGAATCTCTCGTTGACCTACTACCAGCAGCACAAATACCTGGAATCGATTGCGGCTGCCCAGACGGCGGTATATCTGCGCCCCGACTACGCGGAAGCGTACAACAACATAGGAGCTGCGTACGCCGCGCTCCATTTATGGGATCCCGCGATTCAGGCGGATCGCCAGGCGCTGCGCTGTCGCCCGGATTTCCCCTTGGCCCGCAACAATCTCGCATGGGCGATGGAACAAAAGCGCCTTGACATCCGCTGAGGTAATAAGTTCCATCCATTGGCTTGCATCATGATAGACACACATCGTTCCCTGCTAATCGCTTCCTTCGCGCTCGATTAACCGGCTCGGCAGCCGGAGCAATCCCGGCCCGATTCGAGTCTATCCAGTTCTTGAGCGTCCAGCCCGGCGACAATTTACAGCGTAAGCAGACGTCTACACTGTCTTTACGCTGAAGAATTGGCAATTCCTGGGTTATGGACAGCCCTATGCCAACAAGTTTGCCTGGGTTTCTGGACATTTTTAGCGCCACACCACCTCCGCGAACACGATGGTAATCCGGTGTACACTGGCAAGGATCTGGGACCGATTCCCAGATGCAACTACCTTAAGGAGAACAACTTATGACCACACAGTCCCGACGTTCGCTGCTCCAGTTCGCGTGGCGCACCGCCGCCGTAGCAGGCGCTGCCCAAGTGCTCCCCTCGTTCGCCCGCGCCGCCAGCAGTGTGCCGCTGGAGCGAGCGGCCGTTTGCATCTATCTCATTGGCGGGAACGACAGCAACAACATGATAGTCCCTTTGGATTCAGCGAATTACGCGGCCTACGCTTCCGGGCGAGGATCGCTGGCGCTGTCCCAATCGATTCTATGGCCAGTCAACTCACCCAGGCTCAATGCCAGTTTCGGTTTCAGTCCGTTTCTGCTCGAACTAAGTGACCTGTACAACCGGGGAAAGCTGGCGGTGATGGCCAATACCGGTCTGCTCGATCACCCGCTCGCTCGAGGCAGCAGGACCGGACTGCCTAGTGGTCTCTTCCGGCATGAGAGCGCGGCGTACGCCAGCTACCTTCCGAACGGGATCATGATGCCGCCGTGGGCGCCGAAGATTCAGGAACAGGATCCGGAGAATCCGAAGGCCGAGGTGTATTCGCTCGGCGGTGCTTCGTTCCTCTCGCCACGGCGGCTCCATATGTCCGGAGACTCACGTAACAACCCAAACGTGATCGACGCGTTGCGGAAAACCAAGTTCCAGACCACTTTTCCTCAAACGCAGATCGGCCGGCAGCTCGAGCGTATCGCCCGAGTAATGCAGGCCAGCTCAAAGTTGGGCATGCCACATCCAGTATTCTCAGCCACGATGGCCGGCTTCGATACTCATGGCAACGAACTGGACACGCACGAGGAGTTGTACCGCGACCTGAGCCTTTCCATGGCCTCTTTCTACGCGGCCACGGAGGAAATGGGCATCGCGGACCAGGTGGTGACCTACACGCAGACCGAATTCAACCGCACGCTGCGGCCCAACAAAACACAGGGTTCCGAGCACGCTTGGGGCGGGCACGAATTGATCATGGGCGGCGCGGTCCATGGCGGCGACGTCTACGGAACGTTTCCGTCGCTCCAGCTAGGTGGGCCGGATGATGCCGGCAGGGATGGAATCTGGATTCCGACTACTTCGAATCAGCAGTACGAAGCCTCCATCGCGACCTGGCACAGCGGCGGTAACGCGACGTTGTCTAGCGCTCTGGACGGACTCCAGAACTTCCCGGCCGGCAACCCCGGATTTCTGAGCTGAGCATCGCTCTCTCTAGCCGTCTAGTGGATAGGGCGAGGGTTGTTGGAACGCGTACTTCCAGCAGCCTCGCTGGCCGGGCCGGTGGGAAGTAGAATCGTGACACATCGTGCGACAGGGTCGCACTCGGGCCCCGAATCGGCGGGCAGCGCTATTTTTCCCGCTTCACCGTGGCGCACTGTTTCTTGGCCAGGGTTGCGGGCGGTTTCTTTTCCAATTCGGGGATGTCGCGCCGGAAGGCGAATTCGACCAGCAGAGGAGTGGGCTTGTCGGAGAAGATGTCGGCCGGGGTTTGATGCAACTCGATGATGAAGTCGAGCTTGGCCGGCGGGTAGATGGTGGAACCGAATCCCCATGGTTTCTCCGCCTTGCCCGGATGGAGCGTGAAGGTCCCGCTGCCTGGGGCGTGGGCCTTCAGCGTTTCCGAGACCACACCCGCCCCGCTCATCTTATAGAAGAAATCCAGCGGGGCGTCGGACTGGAGCCATATGTCCCAGGTGTAGGTGTTTTCGGATTCGAGTTTTTCGATCATCCAGGCGCATACCTGGGTTTGGGCTTGTGTGGCCAGAGGCAGGCAGAGGAGCAGGGCGGCGGTGAATCGCATGGGGGACATGGATTCTCCTTTCGGAAACCAGTTGGATGGTATCATGCCGGGGTTGACGGCAGATGCGATTCCCGACGGCTGGCGTTTCTGTGGTGTTATTTGTTGCCGCGGCGCTGCTGGCTATTTTCTTTGGCATCACCATTCTGAATCTGCACGGCAGCGATGCGGCGGGGAACGCTTATGCCATCGCCTGGGCAACGGCCGAGTTCCTGCTGTGGACGCTGCTGGGAATCCTTTTCGCCGGTGCGGCGGAGTTTGCCGCTGTACGCATGATGGATTATCGGGCGACGCATGGGTGCGATTTCGGTGGGAGAGCGCTCTTCGAGGAGTTGGCGTGGCGGTGGAAGGCCACACCGAGGAGCGCTGCGTTCCAGGGCCGTTGACGGAGTTGAAGCCGAACGCGGCGACGTGAGGTTGCTGGCCGCCGACGAGATTCAAGACAGATGTCATTATCCACGCTCATCGGCGTTCATGCGTGGCTCAAGATTCTTTCGCGGCGATCCTAATGCCCAACTGCGCCAAAAGATGGATCACGTTGCCGAGTACATATCCTTCCGCTACTTTGGCGTCGCTGACTCGGAACAAGGCTAGCCCATCATATTGAATAGTCCGGCCTGTGGGTTTCACGCCAAAGATGACGCCGTTGTGGGTGCCGCGGTAAGTGAGGCGGGCAGCCACGCGATCGCCTTCGGCCACCATCTCTTCAATAGTGTTATGAAAATCCGGGAAGGCCGCCTGGATCAGACGCATGTAGCCAAGGAAACCCTCTACTCCTTCCACGCTGACGCCCACCGATCCGTGAAATTTCACGGATGGAGAAAGAAACCGGTCGGCTAGATCGAAGCGCCACTCATTCCAGAGTTCGTAATAGTACCGTTCGATCAATTGGCGAGTAGCATCCAGCGAGGCCATAAGGCGGGTCCTTTGTCCTGAAGAATTTGTCGGTCTAGTCCGTAATGGTACCAATCGGGGCCGCTCGAATCCGCCGATGGAGCCGGCCGTTGGGGCTCTGTTACTTGCTAGTCCCGCCGGTTCATTCCCCACCTCCAGTTGCAGATCCAAACTAACCTAGCCCCATTTGGATGATGGGCGAACTGGAGAGACATTCGATGAAGATCGCATTTGCATTTCTGGCAACATTGCTGGTATTGGTTTCCGCGGCATCGGCGGCGCCGACTTGTTCCCCCACGGCCACCCTGGATACGTATTTGGTGGCCAACTTTAGTTGCTCTATCGATAACCTGCTCTTTAGCAACTTTGGCTACTCACCAAGCGCCATCCCAGTGGGGGTCACCATTCCGGCCAACGGTATTACTGTGACTGCGCTGTCCATTCCCGGGGACGAAGGGTTCCAGTTTAGTAGCGGCTGGGCGGTGAGGACGCAGTCCGATGGCAGCTCGTCGTTTCAGGACTCGTTGATCACGTTCACTGTGAGCACGGTGGACCACAGCGCCAGCCTGACGGACCTGAGTCTTTCGTTTAACGGCGATTTCACGGGAAGCGGGAGCACAAGCGTGAACGAGCATTATTGCCCTGGCGGCCCGCTCAGCGGTTGCCCCGGCGGCAGCGGAGTGCGCCAAGTTACGAATCCTCCGCCGGCCTTTGACGACCACGTGGTGTTCACGTCGCCCGTGAGCACGCTGGGAATCTCCAAGGACATCAACGTAACATCCGGCACGAATGGCACCGCGCGGATCTCGCAGGTTCTCAACAATTTCTCCAACGGCTCAGTGCCGGAACCTGGTACTTGCATGCTGCTGGGCGGCGGATTGCTGGGTCTCGGGTTGATGCGTAAACGGTCGAAGCGCTCCTAACCTTCACCGTCGAATTCTCTCGGAAACGCGCTCGAGCAGAAATGCTCCGGCGCGTTTTGTTTTTTTGGCCTGTTGAAAGACTGATAAGACCCCGCAGATGAATGCGGATTCGATACAAGAGCCTTATCTGCGCTCATCCGCTTTCATTGGGTGATTGATTTGGTGCGCCGGGCCAGTCAGACGGGCTCGTACCCAATTACCGCGATGCCGGATTCGTTGGCGCGCGCCAGCATTTGGTCACGGTCAAGCAGTAGCGTGCGTCCGGCATCCACGGCGAGTGCGGTGGCGCCGGTTTCTTTCATCACGTCGATGGTTGCGGGTCCGGCTACGGGTACGTCGAAGAGCAAGTGTCCCCGGCGGTGCGAGACTTTCACCAGGCGCAACGGCTTGCCGTTCACCAGCGACGCAGCTCGGCGGAGCATGGCGTCGGTACCCTCCATGGCTTCGACAGCAACGCAGGCTTTGTCGGAAATCGCGACGCTTTGTCCGACATCGTGGGCCGCGAGTGCGTTGGCGATGCGGCGTCCGTAGGCGATGTCGCGCTCTTCGTCTGACGTGGGCTTGCGTTTCGTGAGCGCGCCCACGCCGGCCAGGAGCGGCTTCAACAGCAGCGTGGAATCTGCTAGGCGGATGCCTTCGCCGGCCAGGACCTTGGCCACCGCGCCGATCAACGAGTCGGTGTTTTTCTCCTTCAGCGCCCCGAGAAGCTTGAACAGCCGCAGGTCCGGCTGGATAGCGGAGAAGATGCTGGCGTGCTTCACCTGTCCGGCCATAATGACTTCGGTGATGCCTTCGGCTTTGAGAATTTCGATCAGGCGGCTGAGCTGGCCAAGCGAAATCCAGTGGCAGCGCGCGGCGAGTTGTTCGATTTCCGGTGACGCTTCTTCTTTGATGCCGATCGCCACCACTTCGTCGCCCATGCGCCGCGCGGTTTCGAGCGCCAGCAAAGGGAAACGCCCGTTACCGGCGATCATGCCGTACTTGCTCATTTCACGAATCCACGCTCGGAGGAGGCGATGAACGCGAGCAATTCCTCGATCTCGGGTCCCATCTCCACTTCGTTGCTGATGCGCTCCACGGCTTGCGTGGTGTTGAGTCCCGCCTTCGTCAGCAGGCGGAACGCTTTGTGCAGGTTGTCGATTTTTTCGGGAGTGAAACCGCGGCGCTCGAGGCCGGTTTTATTTGGGCCGAAAATCTTGACCTCGCGCGGGCTGACGGTCATCGAGTAAGGCAGTACATCCTGGGTGATGACGCTGTAACCGCCGATCATGGAGTGGCGGCCGACGCGGCAGAATTGATGCACGCCGCAGTGCGCGCCGATCACCGCCCAATCGCCGACCACGACGTGGCCGCCGAAGGTGACGCCGTTCGCGATCACCGCGTGATGGCCGATTCGAACGTCGTGCGCGATGTGCGCGTAGGCCATAATCAGGTTGTCGTCGCCCATCTCGGTGATCAGGCCGCCACCTTCCGTGCCGCGATGGATGGTGACGAACTCGCGAACCTTGTTGCGATTGCCGATGCGGGTCTCGGAGCGCTCCCCCTGGTATTTCAAATCCTGCGGCGCAACGCCCACGGTGGAGAACGGATAGAAAAGATTGTCTTCGCCGATGGCGG
Organism: Bryobacteraceae bacterium; assembly: GCA_035632375.1. Taxonomy (GTDB): domain Bacteria; phylum Acidobacteriota; class Terriglobia; order Bryobacterales; family Bryobacteraceae; genus Palsa-89. The sequence goes on from DASQGY010000158.1 coordinate 14,043, forward strand.
TGACGCCTTCCAGATACACATGGGCCATCAGGCGCGTGCGCGCGCCGATGTGGACGTGCGATCCGATGACGCAGTAGGGTCCGATCTCGGCGGTATCCGCGATGCGGGCGTGTGGATCGACGATGGCGGACGGATGAATCGCCATGTTCCGGCTTTAGGGCGCCGTTGTCGCGGGCACGGGCGGCGGCTCGGCAATAGATTCCTCAACGGGCGGCTCGCGGTCGGCGAGCTTGCACATCAACTCGGCCTCGGCCACAACGGCGCCGTCCACTGAGGCGGTGCCGTACATCTTCGCGACGCTGGCCTTCCGCTTGGTGACCTTCATCTCGATGCGGAGTTGATGGCCAGGCAGCACCGGCCGCCGGAACTTAGCCTGTTCGACGCTCGCCAGCAGCACCAGCTTGTTCTTGCGGTCGGGAATATTCTTCAGCACCAGGACGCCAGCGACCTGCGCCATCGCTTCCACAATCAGCACGCCGGGCATTACCGGAAAATCGGGAAAATGGCCGACGAAAAACGGCTCGTTGATGGTGACATTCTTGATGCCGACGATGCGCTCCGCTTCGAGTTCGAGGATGGCGTCCACCAGCAGCATCGGATAGCGATGCGGCAGGATGTCGCGGATGGCCTGTATGTCGAGCACTGGCATGTGAAGTGGCTATTATAACAGGCGATGCATCCTTTCCTTGCTTATGCGCGGACGCGGCAGACGGCGATCGTGGCGATGATCCGCGAACTGGTGGAGTGCGAGTCGCCCAGCGATGATCCGCCGTCGGTGAATCGTTTTGTCGATCTGTTGGCGAGCAAAGTGGACGACATCGGCAAAGTGCGAACGTTTCCGGGCGGGCGCTTCGGGCGGCACCTTCGATGCGAATTCGAACTGCCTGGCCCGCGCAAGCCGCGTGACGGCCGGATACTGGCGCTGGCGCATTCCGATACTGTGTGGCCGCTGGGCACGTTGACGCAGATGCCGTTCCGCCAAGAGAAGGGCCGGTTGTGGGGACCCGGCGTGCTGGACATGAAATCCGGCATCGTGTTTTTTCTCTTCGCTGCGCGCGCACTGCGGGAGCTGGATATCCCGGTGGCGCGGCGCGTAGTGCTGCAAGTGAACTCGGATGAAGAAGTGGGCAGCGAATCGTCGCGGCCGCTGACCGAGGAAGCTGCAAAGAGCAGCGCTGCGGTGCTGGTGTTGGAGCCGGGCACGGGGATGACTGGAAAGATCAAGACAGCGCGGAAAGGCGTCGGCGACTACACGGTCACGGTTCGTGGCCGGGCCTCTCATGCGGGCGTCGATTTTCAGAACGGTGCCAGTGCGATTGTCGAGCTTGCGCGGCAAATCGGTCGCATCGCCGGATTCACAAACCTGGCGCGCGGCATCACCGTGAATCCCGGCGTGATCGCGGGCGGCACGCGGACCAACGTAGTGGCGGCGGAAGCGCGTGCCGAGGTGGATATCCGGGTGGCGCGGATGAAGGACGCTCCAGCGCTAGATCGCAAATTCCGTGGGTTGCGTCCGGTGGACAAGCGCTGCTCGATTCACGTGGAGGGCGGCGTGAACCGGCCGCCAATGGAGCGGACGGCTGGAATCCGCAAGTTGTTTCAAACTGCCCGCGCGTGGGCGAGTGAGCTGGGCGTGGAGTTGGAGGAATCGTCTACTGGTGGCGGGTCGGACGGCAACTTCACTGCGGCGATGGGTGTGCCGACGCTCGATGGATTGGGCGGCGTGGGCGAGGGCGCGCACGCGGTGAACGAGAGCATCTTGATCGACCGGATCGCGGACAGGACGGCGTTGTTAGCGATGCTACTGTCGCGGCTTTGATGCTTACCCGCAAAACCGCTCCCTCACGGTCACGGTTCCGTAAGGCGCTTACAACGCGTAACCGAGCCGTGACCGTAAGGGAGCCAACTACTTCACGCGCACGGTAACGTGTTCCGTATCGGTCGTGCCGTCCGCACCGACGGCGGTGACGGTGTACGTCGTGGTCTTCCGTGGTGTATCGACGGAGCAGCCATGGCCGGTGGATACGAGGTTCATATGGATGTCGCGGCCCGGGACAACCCGAACCGATACCGCGTTCTTCACCTGGTAGCAGACCGAGACATGATCGCCGGCGTGAACGTTGAGCGAATTAACGGATACCTCGATGATCTTCGGCCGGGGCGCGCCGACCTTCACCGTCACCGATTGCTCGACAGCCTTTCCATCCTCCCCCGCGGCCGTCAGCGTGTAGGTTGTTTCCTTCGTGGGTGCGATATCGATACAGCGCGTGAGAGCCGGCCAGACGGAGTCGACCGGCGGCGTCAGCCGCAAGGTCTTGGTATTGTCCACGCTGTAGCAGAGCAGGCTCTTCTCGCCGAGCGGCAACGTTGCATCGCGCGCGTAGAACTGCATGATACGAGCCGTCTTGTCCGCGGCCGCGGGCACGGGTTTCTTCTTCGGCTGAGGCGTGCAGCAGGTGAAGAGCAGTGCCGTGAGAATCAGGCTCGCGCGCAAGACTCGCGGACTATTCGCGCCAGCTCTTCTTCTTCCCATGGGAAAACGGTCCGCAGATCGAATAGCAATCTGCCGTCTTCGATTCTAGCGACCACTGGCGGATCGCTCAAGCGCAAGCGACGCTCGGCCGCGACGACGTCCGCGCAGTCGACGGCCACCAGCCAGCCGGGCAGCGGCTGTTCGGGCATCGCCCCGCCTCCGATGAGCGAACTTCCCTCCACGATCTCAGCGCGGATGCCGTCGAGCGCCGCTGCCAGTTTGTGGGCGCGCCTGCGCAGTTCGTCGCTCGATAGCCGGATCATCGCCAGCGCTGGCACTTGATCCCAGCGTTCCAGCAGCAAATTGCGCAGCGTCGTCTCGAGTGCCTGATAAATGAGTTTGTCGAGCCGCAACGCGCGGAACATCGGATTGCGGCGCAGGCGCGCGACCAGGCTTCGCTCACCGGCCAGGATGCCCGCCTGCGGTCCACCAAGCAGCTTATCGCCGCTGAACGAAACCAGATTCACCCCCGCGCGAATACTGTCCGCGACCAGCGGCTCGTCGATGCCGAACGCGCGCAGGTCGGCCACGCAGCCGCTGCCGAGATCTTCGTAAACCGGAATCCCGCGTTCCTTGCCAAGCGCGACCAGTTCGCGCAGCTCAGCTCGCGCGGTGAATCCTTCAATACGAAAATTGCTGGGGTGCACGCGCAGCAGCAGACGCGTCCGTTCGTTGATAGCGTCGCGATAATCCTCGATCCGGGTGCGATTGGTGGTACCGACCTCGCGTAGAATAGCGCCCGAGCGCTGCATGATGTCAGGGATGCGAAAGCCGTCACCAATCTCGATCAACTCGCCGCGCGAGACGACGACTTCGAATCCCGAGGCGAGTTCGTTGAGCGCCAGGTAAATTGCGGCGGCATTGTTGTTGACGGCAATGCCCGGCGCACCGACCAGCCGTTCCAGCAACTCAGCGGCATGAACATCGCGCTTGCCGCGAACGCCTTTGGCGACATCATATTCGAGATTCGAATACCCAGCGAGGGGTTCAAACCGAGGAAGCGGCGCACGCCCAAGGTTGGTATGCAGCACGACGCCAGTAGCATTGATCACGCGTCGCAGCGACGGTGTCTCCAGTCGCCCGAGGTTCCGTTCCACGCGCGCTTCCACCGACGCCGCATTCTGTTGTCCGCCTGCCCGAATCTCGTCGCGCATGACTTGCAGCACGCGCCGCACCTCGTCGACAATCAGCGCCCGAGGGAACCGCCCTTCAAGCCGAGCAAGGCCGGAGACCACGTAGTCGACGGATGGCAGTTCGCGAAGTTGGTCGTTTTCCACCAAGTGACGATGGTAGCCCAGATTTGGTGAATGATGAGTAACGACTACTTCGAAGCAGCGTGACCTTCAGTGCTGAAGGTCCGTTCAGAAATCGATTTGATACAAAATACAGAACCCCGGATGTCTGCCACAGAAAGCCCGCCATTCGCGGAGCCGGTCGATCTGGAATTCGTCCATGACCCTTAGCTCGTCGCGATGAGCTTCCAGTGATAGTAGGATCGACTCAACATTGTCATTAGTGAGAAGGAAGCAACCCGTAGACTCGGCTTCCTCGGGCTCAACTCGGCTCACAGAAGTATTTCGCATGGGTGCCGTAAATTGCTCCCAAGTGATCGATCCAAGAGGGCCTTGCACTGAAAACACTTCGGCATAGCAACCCCAATAATCCAAGTACAAGGAATCTCCGATGCAAAGTTGACGAATCAGGTCGTCTTTAATCTCCTCGAGACTTGAGCCACTCTCGATGATCGTCCGCAGTCGCTGCGTGGCCGAAGTGGTTCGCGCAAAGTCAGCAACGATCTGGTTCTTCGCGTCCCAGTAATTTCTCCAGACTGGCGGTCCGTCCAAGGTAGTACGCGCTTCGACCAACGTTGCCAGGTCCGCGGCTGAGCCGCCAACAACAAGCTCGGCGGTCCGGCGGTCCAAAAGCTGAAGATAATCAGTGCCCACCGTTTCAGGTTAACTCCGGTTGCCCGATTCCGCTCTCCCCGTGTGGCGCACTAGTATGCACCGACATGAAAACAACGGCCGCCGAATTGCTTTCTCCCGTCGTGTTATCTTCCTTCTTTCATGGCCCCCATCACGCTTCTGGTGATTTCCGATCCCACTTCCAGCCACTCGCGGCTGCTTGAACAGTTGCCTGAGCCGGTGAATATCTTGGTCGGCGACGATCTGGAGTTTCTGCGGCCGGATGCTACGAATGATGAAGATTGTTCCTGCTTGCGCGGTTATGAATTGCAGTCTAATGTTAAATCGGATAACCGGGGTTGTGATAAACTCTGGATTCCAGAGAAATGAAAGCTCGCAGTTGTTTCTTGATCGGCCTGATAATTGTGCCTGCTACCGCAGGAATGACCGTTCGTGTGAGAAATGCCGCAGATCCGGTTTACTCGGTAATCGTGCCAGGATCGCTAGCTTCGGTGTTCATCGAATCCCTATCCTCTCCCCCCGGGCCTGTTGTGCTGCAACCTTCCACTACGTCGGTTACCATCGCCGGAGCGGCGGCGTCCGTTTTAGGACCCGACAACCAGGGTGGCGTTCTCGTCCTTGTTCCGTCCGATACGCCCCTTCGCACTGTCGACGTGAAAGTCGCCTACCAATTGCAGGGATTTAGTCTAACGGGGAGCACAACCATCAATTGCATTCACTCCCTGTTCGGACTGTTCACGCTCGGATTTGGATATGGACCCGCGCTCGCCAGGCAAGGGAGCGACGCACAGGCCAACAACCTTCTGCACCCGGCTCATCCAGGCGATTTCGTGACACTGTGGGGTACTGGAATGGGTGACGCCACACCGGATCAGGTTCGAGTGCTGCTAGGTGGCCACGCTGCGCTGGTAACATACGCGGGCCCGGCCCCAGGATTGCCCGGTGTAGATCAGGTCAATTTCCTGGTACCGGATGACCCGACGATTCCGGATGGATGTTCCGTGGCGCTCGAAGTGGACGTCGCAGAGTATCGATCCAATCTCTCACGTATATCGAAAGCCACTGCGCCCGGTCCTTGTGCATCGGGCACAAATCTGAGCATGGACCAGATGGCGCTGCTTGACGCAGGGGGAAGCATCGAAGATGTCAGCTTTTTTATCGACAGCCACGTTTTGCCTCAAAGGGACGGTAGCTTTGTGCGGACGGAGTCGTTCGGGGCTTCGAGCAACATGCTGAATGAGCGACTCCTCGGCCCGGGTCCTCTTTTCGCTGACGATGTATTCTATTCATGTGCACCGCCCGGAGTAAATGCGAGACTTACCGATGCCGATTCTTTCGACCCGGGAGGTGAGGGAGATATCGGGCCGAAGATCGTGCTTACGGGCCCATCGACTTCGAGTACTGTGCCATCACTAGCGCCTTGGCTGTATCAACTGATCCTGCCACCCAGCGCACCCGCCGCGTCACCCGACCGCGTTGTGCCATCATATTTCGCACCGGGCTCGTGGCAAGTGAGCGGTGGAGGCAACTCCGTGATCGAACCTTATCAATCGCAAATCAGTGTACCGCCTGCGATTCAAGTGACCAACCTTTCGAATCTCCAAACGATCGATGTGAAGAACGATTTGACGGTGCAATGGGACCCGACGGGCTACAATCCCGGCGACGTCGTGACGTTGAACGTTACCATTGCCGCCCTTGCGCCGATTGTGGTTTGCCATGCTCATGCGAGCGACGGACAGATCACCGTTCCAGCAAATCTAATCCAAATTCCAGGTGCGACATCAGCGTTGTTCTTGATTTCAGTTCAGGGTTCCGGCACTCGATTTCCGATCGCGCGGAATGATGGCACGACTCTGCCGGGTGGCTTCGACTTTAGGTTCAGTGAGTCATTCGCCGCGATGATTCAATCGCAGTGATCCGTAGGAAAGCCTCTAAGCGCCACCGGCCGATGTGCCTCCATGCCGTGTTATCTTCCTTCTTTCATGGCCCCCATCACGCTTCTGGTGATTTCCGATCCCACCGCCAGCCACTTGCGGCTGCTGGAGCAGTTGCCGGAACCGGTAAATATTCTGGTTGGGGACGATCCGGAGTTTCTTCGCTCGCATGCTCCGAATGCCGACGTGATTTTGAATGGCGGGCCCGGCGGCCGATTGCTGCGCGTCGTGTTTCCGCTCGCGTCGCGCGTGCGGTGGGTGCATACGTCGTCGGCGGGAATCGAGAGAGTTCTGTTTCCGGAATTGGTGGAGAGTCCCGTGCCACTCACCAACGCGCGCGGGGTGTTCAAGGAATCGCTGGCGGAGTTCGTGGTCGCGGCCATTTCCTATTTCGCCAAGGATCTGCGGCGGCTGGTGCGCAGTCAGGAAGCCGGGCGCTGGGACCAGTTCGATGTCGAGTGGGTTCGCGGGAAAACCCTCGGCGTCGTCGGCTACGGCGAGATTGGGCGGGAGACTGGGCGGCTGGCGCGAGCGCTCGGGATGAAGGTGGTGGCTGTGCGGCGGCGTGCGGCGCTGTCGGCCGATGATCCGATCCTGGAACGCACGTATCCGATGGAACAGTTGCACGAGATGCTCGGCGTGTCGGATTACGTGGTGGTCGCGACGCCGCTGACCACCAAGACTCGCGGCATGATTGGCGATGCTGAGCTGCGCGCGATGAAGAGCTCGGGTGTCATCATCAACGTTGGACGCGGCCCGGTGATCGTGGAGACCGCGCTGATCGCGGCGCTTGGCGAGAAGCGAATCAAAGGCGCGGCACTCGATGTGTTCGACCAAGAGCCGCTGCCGGATGGGCATCCGTTCTATCGGTTGGACAACGTGCTGCTGTCGCCGCACTCGGCGGATCATACGGCGGGATGGGCTGAAGCGGCGATGAACGTGTTCATCGAAAACTTCCGGCGGTTTCGTGACGGCGAGCCGCTGGTCAATGTTGTGGATAAGAAGGCGGGATACTAAGGGGGAAAGAATTCATGAATCCAAGAATTCAAGAATTCGGAATGGCGGTTGCGAGACAGCTAGCGGCTTTGGTCGTACTCAGTACGGCGGCACTTGGGCAGTATCAGCCTACGTCGGAAAATCTCAAGGCCCGCCAATGGTTCCAGGACAATAAATTCGGGCTGTTCATTCACTGGGGCGTCTACAGCGTCCTCGGCAAGGGCGAGTGGGTGATGAATAACGACAAGATCGCGGTCGCCGATTATGAGAAGCTGCCTGCGCGGTTCAATCCCACCGAGTTCAATCCCGCGGAGTGGGTGGCCATGGTGAAGGACGCGGGGATGAAGTACATCACCATCACCAGCAAGCATCACGACGGGTTCGCCATGTGGGGCACCAAGCAGGGCGACTGGGACATAGTCGACCGCACGCCCTATCACAAGGACGCGCTGAAGATGCTGGCCGACGAGTGCCACAAGCAAGGCATCAAGTTGTTCTTCTATCACTCGCAGCTCGATTGGCACAATCCGGATTATTTTCCGCGAGGTCGCACGGGCCGCACCGCAGGACGGCCGGAGAGTGGCGAGTGGTTCAAATATCTCGACTACATGGACGCGCAGCTTCGCGAGTTGCTCACCGGTTACGGCGACATCGGCGGCATTTGGTTCGACGGCATGTGGGACAAGCCCGATGCCGATTGGCGCCTCGGGAAAACCTATGGGCTGATTCATTCGTTGCAGCCGGCCGCGCTAGTGGGCAGCAATCATCATCTGAAGCCTTTCGACGGCGAAGATTTTCAGATGTTCGAGAAGGATCTGCCCGGTGCGCACACGGCCGATTTCAACGCGAAGTCGGAGATCGGCGATCTGCCGCTCGAGACTTGCGACACCATCAACGGCGCGTGGGGCTATAACAGCAGCGACAAGCGATTCAAATCGTCCACGCAGTTGATTCAGTACCTGGTGAAGGCCGCGGGCAACAACGCGAATTTTCTGCTGAACGTGGGGCCGATGCCCAACGGGAAAATCCAGCCGGAGTTCGTTGAGAGGCTGCACGCCATGGGCGAGTGGCTGCGCAAGAACGGCGAATCGGTTTATGGGACGCGCGGTGGTCCGGTGAAACCGCGGCCGTGGGGCGTCACTACGCAGAAATCCGGCAAGATCTACGTGCATGTTTTCGATTGGCCGGACGAGCTGCTGGCTCTCCCGAAAGTGGCGGGCGTTAGGAGCGCCCTGATGCTTGCGAACGGCAAAGCGGTGGAGGTGCGTCAGGTGGACGGTGGCACAGTGCTGCGGATTCCCGAGGGGCGCGATCCGGTGGACACGGTGATCGTTCTGAACACGGCGGGCAACTGATGAGCATTGAACTCCCTGACATTCAAGCGGCGGCAGAGCGAATCAAGAGCATCGCGCATCGCACGCCGGTGTTCACTTCGCGTACCTTCGACGCGTTGGTGGGCGCCGAGGTCTACTTCAAGTGCGAAAACTTCCAGCGCGGCGGCGCGTTCAAGATTCGCGGCGCGTCGAATTTCGTTTACTCGATACCGAAGGATAAGTTGAGCAAGGGTGTGGTGAGCTTTTCGTCCGGCAATCACGCGCAGGCCGTGGCGATTGCTGCCGCATCGGTGGGGATTCCGGCGACCATCGTTATGCCGCTCGATGCGCCCAAAGCGAAGTTGGCGGCGACACGCGGATACGGCGCGAAGGTGGTGACCTACAACCGGCTGACGGAAGATCGCGAGCCGATCGGCCGCAAAATCTCCGAGGAAACGGGCGCGACGCTGGTGCCTCCCTACGATCATCCGTGGACCATCGCCGGTCAAGGCACGGCCGCGCTGGAGCTGCTGGAAGAAGTGCCCGACCTGGATGCGCTGGTGGTCTGCATCGGTGGCGGCGGCCTGATGTCCGGCTGCTCCATCGCGGCGAAAGCAATGCGCCCCGGTATCCGTATTTTCGGCGTGGAGCCTGACGACGGCAACGACACTTATCTCTCCTTCCGCGGCGGGACGCGCGTGAAGATCCGCCTTCCACAGACTATCGCCGACGGCTTGCGCTCGCAAATGCCCGGCGAGATCACGTTTCCGATCATCCAAAAAAATGTCGAAGACATCGTGCTGGTGAATGATCGAGAAATCCGCGAGGCCATGAAGTTCCTGCTGACGCGGATGAAGATGGTGGTGGAGCCGAGCGGCGCAGTTCCCGCAGCGGCGCTACTCCACCACAAACTGCCCACGGGGCTCAAGAAAATCGGCGCGATCGTCTCAGGCGGGAACGTGGACCTGGAGTTCCTCCAAACTATTGGGGATTGAATCGGCCGTCGTGATAAACGCCCAGTAATCCACGTGCACCTTGGTCTTTGCCGGAATCCAGCGATAAGCAGGCACGCCGAACAGCGCGTGCCGGTCGATCATCTTGCGGCGGCTCTCCGCGATCGGCGACGCACCGAATTCCATGCCGCGCGTCAGCGTCCGGCCGTTCCACGGCGGCTGCTTGCGATTGTAGTTTTCATCCCAGATCCCAAGCCAGGGAAAATCGGCGCGCTTCCAAACGTAACCAAACAACACTTTCGATTTCGGCGAATAAGCGAAGAAGAACGCCTCATCGCGATGAGGGTCCATCATCACGGTGTCGAAGCTGCCAGACGCGGGCGCGTTGGTATATACCTGTAAATCCTCTTTGCCGCCATTCGCGCGCGTGGCAATGGGCCAATCGAAATCCTGGCCGCTGCTGAGCGTATGCGCCTTCGTCCCAGGCGCGCGGAACTGCGTGACGCCTTTTTCCAGGAACGGCGGCCCAAGCGTGGCGTGCTGCGTCCAGGCAATGGGTCGGTCGAGGATCGAAATGTTTTCCACCGTCTCGTTGATCCGGACGCGTCCGCGATCCAACCGGATACGTCGCTCGAACTGAAGCTGCGCGGCGGGAAGCGAGCAGGCCGCGGTCAACTCGCGATCGGCGAAAGTAATCTTGTATGTCGCGACAGACGCTTCGCCATGCACAGTCATTCCGGCGGCCGCTTCCTCCGCCGACGGACTGCCAAACAAATCGAGGCACAAGTTTTGCCCCATGATCCCGGACAGCAGCTTGCTCTCCGCATCCGCGCCATACTCGGGATGCTTCGCCAAGCTATATGTGGATGGCTCGATAGACGGCCAGGGCGGAATCCACAGCGGACTCACGCCGCTTGCCTTGTGCAGTATCTCGGCGATATGCCCGCCCTCGGTAGTCACCGTGACGCGCACACTGTCGTCTTCAATTTGTACCGCGCGGCGATTGTGAAAGGTCGCCCAGCCCACCTTACGAGACCTTTTTCTTCGCGGCCAGCGACCGGGTGTAGCTTGACTGCGCAGCCGCCAGATTCGCGGCCATCTGCTGCGGCGTTACGTTCTTGCCCAGCGTCTCCATCTCGCTGAAGTTCACGCGGCGCTCTTCATGCATGCAGATATTGGACATGATGACAGCGGTGGAATCGCGCAGCCCGACTTCGATATCGGCCTTGGGATGCCCGCCGTTATGGCAATCGTTGAAGAAGCTCTCGAGCTCGGTTTCCACCGGATTGCGATCCTCGTCGTAAACCATTACGCCCTTCGAATAGAGCCAGCGCTGTGCGAATTTCCGTTCCTTCTGCAGGAAGGAATCGTTCGCCCCGACCGAGAGCTGATCGGTGGCCATCACCAGCGGCAGCCCTTTTTGTGTACTCCCGAGCGCGTAGCTCGCGCCCGCCGCCGTGGATGGCGCCTTACCCTCGGCCTTCTGCGCCGGGCTGACCTTCGACGGCTCGCGATACCACAGCGCCGTCGGCATGGTCGACTCGCCGTCGCCCACGGTAATCTCGAGGGACCCGCCAGTGCCCATGATCAATTCGCCGAACTCGGGCCGCGTGCCTTGCAGGAACGGCAGATGCACGTTGGTGGAAATCGCGCTGTAGATCATCTTGCGGCCGTTCGGATATTTGTAGATGAGCTGAATGTTGTCGTAAACGTCGCGGCCGTCCTTCCACGTGTCCAATCCGCCGACGCCGATCACGTAATCCGGCGAGCTGCCGAAAATCCAGTCGGCGATGTCCACCTGATGCGACGCCAGTTCGGCCGCCATGCCGCCGGAATATTCACGATAGAGACGCCAGTTGAAGCCGTTCATCACCCAGCCCGGATTGCGATGCCACATCGCCTCGACGTGCGTCACGTTCCCGAGCACGCCCTTGTCCACCAGCTCCTTGGCGGTCTGATAAAACTTGCTGTACCGCCGCTGCAGTCCCACTTGCAGCACCTGCTTGGGATGCTGCGCGGCCAATGCGCGCAGGGCGTGAACTTCTTCCGGCTTGAACACCAGGCTCTTCTCGCAGAGGATGTGCTTGCCGGCGTCGAAGGCGTCCTTGGTGACCCCGTAGTGCTCGAACAGCGGAACGGCGATGATCACCGCTTCCACGTTTTTGTCGGCCAGCAGTTCGCGATAGTCCTTGTACTTCGCCGGGCTGGTTCCGATGGTTGCCGCCGCCTTGTCCATGCGCCCTTCGTCGAGATCGCAGATCGCCGCGCAGTGCCCGTTGTCCACCTTAGTGAGATGTTTCAGGAGATATCCGCCACGGCCGCCGGTGCCGATGACGCCGTATTTCATCTGATCCGACGCAGCGTGTACTTTCAAAATGGCAGGCGCGCCCTGCAGTTCAGCGATAGCGGCAGCAGCGGTGGCGACACCGGCAGCTTTCACCACATCGCGGCGGGTTGGGAGGGAATTCTCGGGCATGGGGCTCCTTCTAAATAAGTGAGTCTAGCAAAAGTGCGTGGGGGCTGAAGAAGACACCGCCTTGATCTTGACGATCATCGAGTCGTTTTCTATCGGACGCGAAGTATGAAAGTAACCGACCATAAGTCGGAAAGCAACATCATATCCGACATGAAGAGACGCGCGGGGCGCTCCTACATTGGTTGCTTGCTTGGCTTAGAGCCAACTTGAGGCTCTGGCGGCAGACCCGCGCGATACACCGCCCATTGCGCGCCGCCCAGCACCACCATCGACGCCACGAATCCCCACAGAATGATCGTGACTGTATAAACGAACGGGCCATATTCCAATGCCAGCTTCGCGCGGAGATATGGCCACGTCAGCAGGTTGATGTACTTCAGCATCTCCAGCAGAAACCCGACCACGATGGCGGCGGGCAGGATCGCCGACGGCTTCACTTTGCAGTTGGGCAGAAGCCAATAAACCAGGAACAGCATCAGCATCGACAACGGAATCGCGGCCAGTTTGAAAAAGAGCAACCCCAGAACGTTCGAAGTCATTGTGGCCGGCGCGTCCGGCGATCCGCTCAGCACCTGATTGTTCAGCGCCGTCAGCGTCGTCGACAGCAGCATCAGCGCGCCGCACGCGAAAATCAATCCCAGGCTGACCAGTTGGTTCTTGAAGTAGCTGCGATTCTTCGGGCAATGCCAAATCCGATTCAACGCCACCTCCAGCGGTTCGAAGATACCGCTTGCCGTGAAGAACAGCAGGATCAGCGATATCGTTTGCACCGAACCGCGCGACCCGATGCTGGCTTCGAAGTTTCGCTGGATGAACTGGCCGAAGGTGTCCGGGAAATAGTCGTTCATGGCGAAGAAGACCGCGTTCATGCCGGCCTTCCATTTGAAAACGTAGCGGCACAGCGACAGCATCAGGGTCAGGAACGGGAAGAACGAGAGCAACATGCCGGCGGAGACGGAGAATGCGTAGACGTGAACCTCGGTCTGGATCAGGTAGCGCAGCGTCGGCAACAAATTCCCGCGGCTGCGAATCGGGGCGCTAGGGGAAGTGGTGGGCTCCAAATTTCAGCCTACCTGATCGCGGCGGCCAGCAGACGGATGCCCGTCGCGATGTCGCGTTCCGCCATGGCCCCGTAGCCCAGAATCAGCTCACAACGATTTGGCTGTTTCAGGTAATACGGAGCGGCCGAGTACACGCCGACACCAGCTTTGGCTGCACGCGCGATCAAGCTGTTGGTTTGGCTCGCCGGAATGCCGGGAAAATGCAGCAAAACATGGATTCCCGCCGCCGCTCCACGAACGTCCACCGCCCCGCCGAAATGTTTTTCGAGGGCGGTAAGCAACGCCTGACGTCGAGCGGCGTTTCTAACGCGAGCGCGGCGGACCGAGCGGTCCAGATACCCTTCGCGCATGAAGTCGGCCAGCGCCGCTTGCTGCAAAAACGAAGTGTGCCGGTCGGCGATCCACTTCGCTCGGGAGAGCGCCGGAGCCAGCGCGGGCGGCATCACCACGTAGCCCATGCGCAGCGACGGAAACAGAATGCGTGAAAATGTTCCGGCGTATATCACGCGCCCCGTCCGGTCCAGCGCCTGCACCGCCTCCACCGGACGACCTTCGTACCGATACTCGCCGTCGTAATCGTCTTCCAGGATGTAAGCCTTGCGCCGCTCGGCCCAGGAAAGCAGAGCCAGCCGCCGATCCAACGGCAGAATGGCTCCGGTCGGGAATTGGTGCGACGGAGTTACATAGGCCAGGCGCACGCGGCCGGATCGCGGCAGTCGTCCAACTTGAAGTCCGGAATTGTCCACTGGAATAGGAATGATGCGCGCGCCAATGGATCGAAACGTTTCCCCTGCACCCTGGTAGTGGGGATCTTCCAGGACCACCGAGTCGCCCGGATCGAGCAGAACGCGCGCCACCAGGTCCAGCGCCTGTTGCGACCCGTTGACCAGCAGAATCTGATCCGGTTGGCAGTCCACGGCGCGCGACCTCCGAAGGTAACTGGCGATCTCGGCGCGCAGCCCGGCGTCGCCTTGCACCGGCGAATAATCCAGCTCCAGGGTTCGTAGACGGCGAGCCAGCAGACGCCGCCACAGGTCGCCGGGAAAATCGCTCGCGCTGGCCAGATAGTAGGCGAAATCGTATCGCGGCCGCGGCCTGCTGTTATCGATTGGGGCGTCGGAATCAGGCGCGCTGAGCAGGCGCTCGCCATAATCCGAGAGCTTCGCCGCCACCGTCTTCGCCTCGGATTCAGCCCGGCCACTCGAAGGAACGCGAATCATGGAATCCGGCACAACGGCCGCGACATACGTTCCCGCGCCGACGCGCCCCACGGCGTAGCCCTCCGCGATGAGCTGCTCATACGCGATCAGCACGATATTCCGGGATACTGCAAGATCGCGAGCCAACGTTCTGCTGACCGGCAGGCGGTCCCCAGCGCGCAAGCGACCGGAAAGAATAGCTTCGCGGGTTGCACGGTAGACCTGTTGGTACAAAGGGCCGGAACCCGAGAGCGTCAACACCATTGCGATTGGCTCCATTCTGCGCTCTGGAATTGGCTCTTGTCAAAGGCCAATTTGCGGGTACATTAAGAAGCAAGAGCTTTGGTAACAATGTACCTGAGGTTAGTGTTTCCGATCGCTGCGGTTTGGGCCGCCAGCCTGGCGCTGTCAGCCCAGACCAATCCGGGCGCCGTGCCCCGCGTTCCGGAACTGCTCCCACGCGATCGCGAAATCGCCCTGGCGTTAGCCGCCGCGCCCGCTCATCTTCGCGATGGAGCCACCGTATATGTGCTGGAACGCAATGGATACGCGATCGCGCGCAAAGGCACGAACGGGTTCACCTGCTTGGTCTACCGCGATCATCCGATGAATCAGAAGCCCACCTGCTGGGACCGCGAGGGCTCGGACACCATCGTGCCCGCGGTGCTCAAAGAAGGGGAACTGCTGATGCAGGGCAAGTCCGTTCCCGAGGTGCGCGCGGAAATCAAGAAAGGCTTCGACAACGGCACATTTATCGCGCCCCGGCGTCCGGGCGTAGCTTACATGCTGTCGAACGGGAATCGCAACTACAACCGCCAGACCGGAACCGTCGACATCTTTCCGCCTCACGTGATGTTCTATGCGCCGAATCTGACCGACGCCGACATCGGATCGAAGGGCGACGGCGAGGGTGGGCTGCCCTTCATCGCATATGAAGGCCCGCACGGATATATGATCACCATGGTCCCGCAGCCGGAGACGAACATGACTCAGGATCCCACCGCCAAACCCACCGCCGAAGCATTCGCCATGGACGAACTGCGCGCGCGCCGTGAAAAATCCGGCAACGCGTATCTTCAATTTCTCAAGGTCCCGTCGATGCGCCTGGGCGTCTATTCGCTCGCGGTCGGCGCCGAGGACAAACAATCGCCGCACGAGGAAGACGAGGTTTATTATGTGCTCAACGGCCGGGCGACATTGCGTGTGGATGCGGAGGAACACCCGGTGCAGCCGGGATCGTTGGTATTCGTGGCCGCACACGCGGCACACAAATTCCACGACATCACGGAGCCGCTGGAAGTCTTGGTATTCTTCTCCGCCCCGCCCGCGCGCCACTAGGTTTCTTCTTACACAGGCTAAAGCCTGTGCCACCTTTATGCAGTAACTTGTCAGCAATTGGTAGCACAGGCTTCAGCCTGTGAATATCTTTCTGGGAGGATTTATGTTTCGTTTTATCGGATCTGCTTTCCTGGCATGTGCCACACTCGTGGCTCAAACCACCGGACCCGCCTCCGAAGCCGAAGCGCTCTTTCAAAAGCAGGACTGGCAGGGTGCGGCGCGCGCCTTTCAAAGCGCGGTCGAGCAAGACCCGCACGATGGCCGCTCCTGGTTTCGCTTGGGATCGTCCCTCTACCGCTTAGGACGCAACGAAGATTCCCGCAAGGCCTACGAAAAAGCCGTGGAGAACAATTTCCAGACGCCGTACGCCATGGCAGTCGTCGCCCGATCCTACGCCCATGACAACGACGCCGCCAAAGCCGCTGAGTGGCTGGATCGCGCCGCCGGCGCAGGGTTCATGGGCCTCGCCTTCGTCGACACGGATCCGGAGTTCAGCAAGGTGAAAGCCGATCCTGGTTTCGCGAGGGCGCGCGGGAGGATCGAAAAAAACGCTCACCCTTGCGAGAGCACCGCCGAATACCGCCAGTTCGACTTCTGGATCGGCGAATGGGACGTGCAGGTGTCAGGACAAACCATCGCCAACAGCCGCATCGAAAAAATGCTGGATGGCTGCGTGGTCCAGGAGAACTGGATGCCCTTCGGCGGCATCGAGGGCAAGAGCTGGAATTTTTACAACTCCGGAACGAAGAAGTGGGAGCAGGTGTGGATGAGCGCCGGAAGCGCGCTCAAGTTCGAAGGAACCTTCCACGATGGAGCGCTGCACTATGAAGGACTCACTCCTCTGCCCGCTGGCGCAAAGCGGCACGAGAAATTGACCTTCACTCCGCTGCCGCAGGGCCGGGTGCACCAGTTATGGGAGCAGTCCACCGACGGCGGCAAGACATGGACTACGGCGTTCGACGGCATCTACATTCCAAAGAAAAAGTCATGAGACCGATCGTCATATTGGCGCTCTGTCTCGCGAGAGCCGCAACCGCCGCGCCGGACAAAAATTGCGGCTCGCGTCCGGAGTACAAGCAATTCCAGTTCTGGATTGGCGAGTGGGACGTCCAGGTCGACGGCCAAGTGGTGGCGAAGAGCAGCATCCAAAGCATCGCCGGCGGCTGTATCATACTCGAAAACTGGATGCCCTACGGCGGCGGCGCGGGTAAGAGTTGGAACTTCTACAATCGGGCTACCGGCAAGTGGGAACAGGTTTGGGTCACCAGCGCCGGCGGCGTTCTCAAAGTGTCCGGCGTCTGGAAAGACGGTGCGATCCGTGAAGAAGGGTTGGCCTACCCTCCCGGCGGGAAGCCGGCCATGCATCGCCACAGCTTCACGCCTATGCCTCCCGATCGCGTTCGCCAGTTTTGCGAAGAGTCCGATGACGGCGGTAAAACCTGGCACGCCGTCTTCGATGGCCTCTACGCTCCAGCGAAGCGGACCAGTTAGCCGCGCGCAGCCCAAGTACTCGAAATTTTGCTGATGATCATGCTCATGTTCTTCGGAAAGTCGGGAAACAAAACGCTGCAGGAGGCCGCCAAAAAGGCCGCAATCATCGCGTACTCAATCAGGTCCTGCCCTTGCCTGTCCCGCCAGATTTGAAGACCAATCGCCCATCTGTAAATCCGGTTCATGCCTTCTCTTAGGCAAAAGTAGTGCCAAGGCAGTACGCTGCTAAGCGTATCAATTGATTGGGCTAATCTTCAATTGGCTTCGTTTTGCACCGCGACAGGCTGTCCCGTTGAGCCACTTTGTCCCCTCAATGCTGCACCACGCGCCGGCCGTCCAAATGCCAGCGCTCCGACAGTACGATCCGGATCGCCTCGCTATAAATCCGGTGCTCTTCTTTCAGTATCCTTGTCGAGAGCGATTCCACCGTGTCAGTGTCTAGCACCGGGACGGCAGCCTGCAGGACGATGGGCCCGGCGTCCAACTGTTCGTCAACGAAATGGACGGTGCAACCGCTGATCTTGACACCGTGCTCCAATGCCTGCTTCTGCGCTTCCAAGCCGGGAAAAGCGGGCAGCAGCGACGGGTGGATGTTCAGGATACGCATGGGAAACGCGCGGCAGAATTCCGCCGTGAGCAAGCGCATGAAGCCGGCCAGGCAGACCAGTTCCACGCCGCGTCCCTTTAGCTCCGCGACTACCTGGCGATCGTACTCCTCGCGCGGAACGCCTTTGGAGGGAATGCACACGGCGGGCAAGCCTCGTTCCTTCGCGATTTCCAAGCCGCGCGCCTCCGGCCGGTTCGACACGACAATCGCGATTTCTGCGTCCAGACGCCCCGCGGCGATGTTGTCGGCGATGGCTTCGAAGTTCGAGCCCCGTCCGGAAAGCAGAATGCCGATGCGCCTCAAGCCGTCTCCCCGACGTAGACCACGCGCGGCCCTCGCGACTCCACCACGGTCCCGATCAGGTACGACTCCTCACCCGACAAGGCCAACAGCGCCCGCGCTTTCGCCAGGTTGCGCTTCGCTACCACCAGGATCATCCCGATCCCCAGGTTGAACGTGCGCCGGTAATCCGCCAGATCGATGTTGCCGATCTCCCGCAGCCTTTCGAAGATCGGCGGGATGGTCCAGGTAGACACGTCCACTTGCGCAGCCAGGCCCTTCGGCAGAATCCGCGGCGTGTTGTCCGTGATGCCGCCGCCGGTGATGTGCGCCGCACCTTTCAGGATGCGGGCGTCGATCAGCGTACGAATCGGCTTCAGATAGCTGCGATGAACTTGCAGCAGCTCATTGGCGAGCGCCTCATCGAGCGGAGTTTGGGCGACGTCGAACAGCAGCTTGCGGGCGAGCGAATAGCCGTTGGTGTGCAATCCGTTCGAAGGCAGCCCGAACAGGACGTCGCCCGGGCGAATAGAGCCGCCAGTCAGCATCTCTTTCTTTTCCACGGCGCCCACGATGAAGCCCGCAAGATCGTATTCGCCCGCCTGATAAAGCCCCGGCATCTCCGCCGTCTCGCCGCCGATTAGCGCGCAGCCGTTCTTCCGGCAACCTCGGGCCACGCCCGCGATCACTTGGCCGGCGACTTCCGCATCCAGCTTCCCCACGGCGAAATAGTCCAGAAAGAACAGCGGAACCGCCCCCTGCACCGCAATGTCGTTCACACAGTGGTTCACCAAATCTTCGCCTATAGTGTCGTGCCGGCCGGTGAGAAAGGCGATCTTCAGCTTCGTTCCGACGCCATCGGCGGAGCTCACCAGAACCGGTTTCTTCCAGCCTTTCAGCAGAAATCCGCCGCCGAAACTGCCGATGTCCGTCAGGACCCCTGGCGTGAACGTTTCGCGGGCATGCTTGCGGATCAAGGTGACGGCGCGGTCCGCCTCGTCGATATTAACCCCGGCATCCTTGTAACCAATCTGGGTTTTCAACGCCTCTTCACTTTCTGCGTCCCCTGGGGAGAACTTCTATAATAAGCGATTGCCTATGAAGCGACTTTCAATTCTGCTTTGTCTAGCGGCTTGCGCCATGTATGCCGACACGCGCGCCGCCATCGCGATTCACAACGCGCGCATAGTTCCAGTCAGCGGTCCCGCGATTCCGCGCGGCACCGTGGTCGTCCGCAACGGTCTGATCGAGGCCGTCGGCGCAGACGTCGCCGTTCCCGCCGATGCCTGGGTGATCGAAGGCGATGGGCTCACGGTGTATCCGGGCTTGATCGACGCGCTCAGCACGTTCGGGATTCCCGACGCTGCACCCGCGCCCACCACTGGCGGCGGACGAGGCGGCGGAGGTGGAGCGCCACAGGCCGCACAAACAACGCCGCAGACTCCCGCTGCCCCACCGGCGCGCGGACCGGAGGATCGGCCCTCCACCACAAGCTGGCTGAAGGCGGCAGACCTGGTGAAGCCCACCGATCGACGCCTGGATGGCGCGCGTGGCGAAGGATTCACCACCGCAGTCACCTTCCCGCCGCGCGGCATCTTCGCCGGGCAAGGCGCAATCGTCGCGCTTGCCGGGGAGTCGACTGGCGAAATGGTGATCTCCGACAGCGCTGGCCAGTTCGTCACGTTCTCCACCGGCGGAGGTTTTGGCGGCGGCTTCCCCAATTCGCTGATGGGCGTGATGGCCTACATCCGCCAGGTTTATATCGATGCCGACCATTACCGCCAGGCCAAGCAGTTTTACACGGCCCATGCGCGCGGCATGCAGCGTCCGGAATACGATCGCGCGCTTGAAGGCGTGCTGGAATCGCCGCGGGTTCTGCTTCCCGCCACGCGCCGCATCGATGTCGATCGCCTGCTGCACTTCTCCAACGAAATGCATCTGAAGTCCGTGCTCTACGGGCTTCCTGAAGGCTACAAATCGGCCGACCTGTTGAAGGGCACGAACACCGCGGTGCTGGTAAATCTGAAGTGGCCCGAAAAAGCCCGTGATACCGACCCGGACGATACCGACAATCTGCGGGCGCTGGAAGTGCGGGATCATGCGCCATCGACGCCCGCGGTGTTGGCCAAGAACGGCGTGAAATTCGCATTGTATTCGGGAGGTATTGATCGCCGCGCCGACCTGTTCCGCGCCGTCAAGCGCGCCATCGACGCCGGCCTCTCGCCCGAAGACGCGGTACGCGCCATGACGCTGAGCCCCGCCGAAATCTACGGCGTCTCGGACCGTCTGGGCAGCATCGAAAAGGGAAAGATCGCCAACCTGGTGGTCACCAAGGGCGATCTGTTCCAGGATCGCACCGAAGTAAAATACGTGATTGTGGATGGCGTGAAGTTTGAGCCGGTGGAGGAGCCGCCGGCGCCAGGCGGACGGCCCACCGCAACCGAGGCATCGACGCCCCGCGGAGAAAATCAATGAAGCCTATTCTTGTTACTTGCGCGTTCGCGGCGTCCATGTTGGCCGCGCCGCCCATCGTCATCCAGAACGCCACCATCCTCACTGTCACCAAGGGCACGCTAACCGGGTCGGTTCTGATTCGCGACGGGAAGATCGCCGAAGTGGGCGAGAAGATCGCGGTTCCCGCGGACGCCAAAGTCATCGACGCATCCGGACAATTCGTAATGCCCGGCATCATCGACTGCCATTCGCACATCGCCGCCGACAGCATCAACGAAGGCAGCGTGTCGGTATCGGCGATGGTGGGGATCGAGGATGTCTTGAATCCCGCCGACATAGCGATTTACCGCGCCCTGGCCGGCGGTGTGACCACGGCGAATGTCCTGCACGGCAGCGCTAATTCGATCGGCGGCAAGTGCACGGTGATTAAGCTGCGCTGGGGCAAGGACGCGCACGACATGATTTTTCAGGGCGCCATGCCGGGCATCAAGTTCGCGCTCGGCGAGAATCCCAAGCGCGCCGGCAATCCCACCGGCCAGCGTATCGGCGCAGGCAACGTGCCGCCGCGCTATCCCGCCACGCGCATGGGTGTCGAGGATGTGATCCGTCAGGCGTTCACCGATGCCAAGGCGTATCAGCAATCCTGGAAGGACTACAACGAGAAGATCGCTCGGGGCGAACAGGCCCTCGCGCCGCGGCGCGACGTCACGCTGGAACCGCTGGTGGAAGTGCTGGAGGGCAAGCGCCTGGTCCATTCCCACTGCTATCGCGCGGACGAGATTCTGATGCTGCTGCGCGTGGCCGATG
The DNA here is from genome assembly GCA_035632375.1 of Bryobacteraceae bacterium. Taxonomy (GTDB): domain Bacteria; phylum Acidobacteriota; class Terriglobia; order Bryobacterales; family Bryobacteraceae; genus Palsa-89. The sequence goes on from DASQGY010000158.1 coordinate 35,412, forward strand.
ACTTCGGCTTCAAGATTCGAACGCTGCAACACGTGCTGGAAGGCTACAAAGTAGCCAAGGAAATCGCCGAGCATGGCGCAGGCGCATCCACTTTCAGCGACTGGTGGGCCTACAAGCTGGAAGCCATCGACGCTATCCCGTATAACGCTGCCATCATGACCAAGAAGGGCGTCATCGTTTCGCTCAACAGCGATTCGGCGGAGTTGATGCGGCACCTCAACGACGAAGCCGCCAAGACCATGAAGTACGGTGGCATGACCGAGACCGAAGCCCTTTCGATGATCACCATCAATCCGGCCAAGCAACTCATGATCGACAAGCGCGTCGGGTCCATCGAGGTTGGCAAGGATGCCGACATCACCATCTACGACAAGCACCCGCTTTCGAACTACGCCAAAGTGACTAAAGTATTCATCGACGGACAACTGTATTTCGACCGCGACAACGACTTGGCCGAACGCCCGCTGCGTGAGGCGGAAAAGAAGAAACTGGTAGACAAGGAAAAAGAACAACAACGACGGCCAACACCAGGCGCACAGAGGAGACCCGCTGCATGAGAACCCTAACTTTTGCAATCCTGCTTTCCGTACCGCTGTTGGCCGGCCAGGATGACAGCTTCCTGATCCGCGGCGCGACTGTTCATCCGGTTGCGGGCGCGGAAATCCAGAACGGCTCCGTTTTGGTTCGCGACGGAAAAATCGTCGGCGTGGGCCGCAATCTTGCCGCGCCCAAGGGCACCCGCATCATCGAGGGCAAGGGTCTGCACGTCTATCCCGGCATGATCGACTCCGGGACCGACATCGGCTTGTCGGAAATCGGCTCCATCCGCGAAAGCGTGGATGTCGGCGAGATCGGCAAGTTCGATCCGCAGCTTCGCGCCGAGGTGGCCATCAATCCGTCGAGCGAGCATATCCCGGTGACACGCGCCAACGGCATCACCGCGGTAATTACGCTTCCCATGGCGGCGGGTGGCGATGGCGGCGGCAGGCGCGGCGGCGGTGGCGGCAGCATCATTACTGGTCAGGCTGCCTTGGTTCATCTGGACGGCTGGACCTGGGAAGAGATGGAAGTGAAGAAGTCGGCCGCGATGGCCATGCGCTTCCCCACCATCGTTTCCGGTGGCGGTCGATTCGGCGGCGGCGACCTGCCTCCCGATATCGCAGCTCGATTCTCCTACACCGAGCAGAAGAAGAACTACGAAACGGAATTGCGTGAGCTGAAGGAGTTCTTCGAACAGGCGCGGCGCTATCAAAAAGCGAAGGCCGCCGGTGGGAAAGATTTCCGGACCGAGCTGAAAATGGAAGCCATGCTTCCGGTGCTGGAAGGCCGGGAGCCACTGGTGGTGATGGCTTCGCGCGAGCGCGCCATCCACGATGCCGTCCAGTTCGCCGAGCAGCAAAAAGTGAAGGTGATCATCGCCGATCCAAGGGAGCTGGGCAAGATGGGGCCGGAGCTGAAGGCCCGCAACATCCCGGTGATTCTCGGGCCGACGCTGGCGCTTCCAGCGCAGGAAGACCTCCCCTACGACTCGCCGGTGACACTGCCCGGTGATTATTTCAAAGCCGGCGTGAAGTTTGCGTTCGGCAGTTTCTCCGGCAACAACGAATTCTCTCGCAACTTGCCTTATCAAGCCGCCACGGCCGTGGCTTTCGGGCTGCCGTACGATGAAGCGCTCAAAGCTGTCACCTTGAACCCCGCGCAGATCTGGGGCGTCGGCGACAAAATGGGCTCCATCGAAGAAGGCAAGTCAGCCGACCTGATGGTGACCGACGGCGATCCGCTGGAAACGAAAACCCAGGTGAAGCAGCTCTACATCAAGGGCAAGTCGGTGGACCTGGACAGCAAGCACACGCGCCTATACCAGAAGTATCTCAACCGCCCGTAGTTGGCGCCGGCTTCAGTCGATGAATCCGCGCCAGACTTTGCCGCGGCCGTCGCGCAGCACAATCCCGGAACTGTCGGTGACGCCGGTAATAGTGTGCCCGTTGGGATCGCGGAAGGTGTAGCGGACCGAATCGTCACCGGCCTTTTCGGCGGTACCATGCCAGATATTCCCGAACTCGTCCCGCAGGCGCAGATGATCCCCGTGGCCGAATCCGTAGAGGCGCGTTGTGGTGGCTTCCTCCTCGAAACTGAAGAAACCGCCGGGTATCTTGCTATGCACGCGCCGCCGCTTAAAGATCCCCTTGTGGATCATAGACCCTAATTATGGAAGCAATCACATCAGATTGGGATAAGGGGTTTACCGTAGGCTGTTGTGGGAAAACTCCTTGGATTGGTCGGCTAGATAACGATCGGCTTCACCACCGCGACTCCCAGCGGCTGCATCTTGGCGGCCAAAGCTTGATACGTCGCTTCACTCCCGTAGCACCCTGTGATGGCGCCGCCGGAGCCGGCGAAATTCGCGGTGGCGCCGACGCTGCGCGCAGTTTGGATCATCTCCGTATTTCCGGCGCTAATGCGGTAGAGCCGGGCGCGCAAATCGAAATTGGCATCCACCAAACGGTCGAGCGCGGCATGATCCCGCTCGATCAGCGCGGTGCGGCCCTGCTCGGCATAATCGGCCCAGGTCTTCATCGCCGCGACTACCTCCGGATCGCCTTGACGCCAACGGTCGCGGACGTTGTTGTGGAAGACTTCCGTTCCCTCGCTGAGGCTGGTGCGATACGCGAGATACACATTGGGGAGTAACTCCGGGTCCAAGCGTTCGTAATTCCCATATCCTTGGCGGTCCATCAGGTCCTTGGAGAAATCCATATAGACCAAACCCTCGTAGACCTGAATTACTCGATCCTGCGGTCCGGCGGGAACGCCCAATTCCTTGGTCTCCGTCTCGAGCACCAGATTGGCCTGCACCGGCAACGGAATCTCGACATGAAAATATTGGCACAGCGCACGCAGCGCCGCGGTGATGATGGAACTGGAGCCGCCCATGCCGAGCCGCAGAGGAATGCTGGATTCGTACTCGATGGTGAAGTTGCGTTCGTCTAAGTGGATGCCGTGTTCGCGGCAATAGTCGAGGAAGCGTACGATCAACGCTTGTATGATCCGGATGCCGCCGTAGTAACCGCGCCAGCGTGTAGTTTCATAAAGGTCGCTCAAGCTTTCGAATACCGGCATATCCGCCTTCGACGGGCGGATTTCCAACCGCGCGCTTGGATACATTACCACGCGGGCGCGAAAATTCCGCACCAGGAAGGAAATTGTCTTGCCATAATAACCGTCCGACGGGTTACCCAGGAAGCCCGCGCGGGCGTAGGCGTAAGTCTCGATGGTCACTTTGTCAAGTGTAATACTGAAACTGCATGCGAGTTGTGCTGCAGCGGGTGAAGCAGGCTCATGTCGATGTCGGCGGGGCGACGGTAGGGCGCATCGGGCCAGGCTTGGTAGTCCTACTGGGCATAACGTCCACCGATCGGGAGGCAGACGCCGACTATCTAACTGAGAAAGTGATTCAACTCCGTATTTTCCCCGACGAAACGCAGAAGATGAATCGCAGCCTGGTGGACCTAGGTTACTCGTTGTTAGTGGTCTCACAATTTACTCTGTATGGCGACTGCCGGAAAGGCCGGCGACCCAGTTTCGACCAGGCAGCGCCGCCGGAACAGGCCCGCGGGCTGTATGAATACTTTGTCGATCGCTTGCGGGTGAGAAACCTTATGGTCCAAACCGGCGTCTTCCAAGCCGAGATGGAAATCCACCTGATCAACGATGGGCCAGTTACATTTGTCCTAGACTCCAGGGGGAGTTAGTGCGCGCCCATTTCAGGTACATCCAGGATGGGAGGCAGCATGCCTCGTAAGGGAAAGACGAGCCGGAATAACTCACCGCTGTTTAGCGCGCTTCAGGAACTCGAACGGCAAAAACAGCACATAGAAGAACAGATTCGGGGAGTTCGCGCGCTGTTGGGTAGAGGCAACGGACGGCGAGGCCGCCCGCCCGGCTCCGGCGCGGTGAAGAGCGGCCCTAGCCGGCTGAGCTCGGCGGCCCGGAAGCGAATTGCGGCGGCTCAGAAGCGGCGCTGGGCGGAATATCGTAAGTCGGCCGGCAAGTCCGCGGGTAAGTCGGCATAGGTCCAGTTGAATCGCTGAACGATTTCATGCACCGGCCCATCGGCCACTAACTTGCCTTTTTCAAAGAACACTGCGCGGTTAGCCAACGCCGACGCGAAGCTGATGTCATGAGTGATTATCAGCTTGGCCTGCGGCAGACTTTTGAGTAAGTGGAGTAAGTTGTTCTGGCTCGGCGGATCGAGGAAAGTATTGGGCTCGTCTAACACCAGAATTTCGGGATCCATCGCCAGTACGCCGGCCAGCGCCACTCGCTTTTTCTCGCCCGCGCTCAGATGATAGGGCGCTTTACCGATGGCATGCTCCATTCCCACCTGGGCCAGCGCGGCTTCGGCTTTATGTACCGCGTCGTGCGGTGTGATGCCGAGATTGAGCGGCCCGAAGGCGACGTCTTCGATAACGGTGGGCATGAACAACTGCTCATCGGAGTCCTGAAACACCATGCCGATCTTGGAGCGCACGCCGGCGAGCGTCTGCTTGTTCAACGGCATTCCGCAAACCGTCACACTACCTTCGCCGCGCAGCACGCCGTTGAGATGCAGGACAAAAGTTGTCTTGCCCGATCCGTTCGCTCCGAGCAGTGCGACTGTCTCGCCCGCGTTCAGAGTGAAATTGACGCCATCGAGCGCCTGAGTGCCGTCTTCGTAGCGGAAGTGGAGGTCGCGGACTTCGATGAGCGGGGTCATTGTACGCGCACCAGGATCAGAAATGCGGCAACCGCCGCGGCGAACAAGCCGTCGATAGCGCGAAAGCGGAGAGGGCTTAGCAGACGGAAGTGCCCGCTGAACGCGCGCGACATCATGGCGCGATGAATGCCCTCCGCCCGGTAGTAGGAACGCGCGAACAGCACCGCCAGAGCGCCCGCGGCCGCACGGAATCGCGATCGGCGGTGTTTGCCCGGCGGGCCTTGCCGGCAGGCCGCCGCTAATCGGAAATGCTGCGCCTGTTCGGAGATCACGAAAAGATAGCGGTAGAGGAACTGCGCCACCAATACGAGCAACCGCGGCGCGCCGAGCGACTCGAGTCCGCCGAGCAGCACGGGCAAAGGCGTGGTCCCAACCAAAAGCAGCACGGCCACTGTGGATAGATAGCTTTTTTCCACCAAGCCGATGGCTCGGAGCGGTTCGCCGGCGAGCCAACTGATGAGGCCGAAGGTCAAGGAAAACGGCAGCACTGCGGCGGCGCGCAACAGCAGGTTGGTCATTGGCAATCCGGCGATCAGGATGCCGGCCAAAAGCAGGGCGGAATCAATGGTAAGAGTGACGGCGGCGTTCGCGGGCGTCGTGGCGAGCACGATCAGGAAGACGAGCAGGGCTAGAATCTTGGCGCGGGGATCCCGCTTGTGCAGCGCGGTTGCGCCGTGGCTCCATTGATCCACCAGGACGTGATGCATGTCAGGCACTCCTCCGGCGCGCGATCATCTTGCCGGCTGCCAGGCAAACTCCATAGACCACCAGCAATCCGGCCAATCCCGCGGTGGCTCGGCGCAGCCAGGCGGAATCGAACGCTCCCGCCGCATAGTCGGCCAAGGGCGCGTGAAAACTGGTCTTCGAAGTCAGGCCCAACTGGATGCCGAGATTTTGAATCCCGTCGGGCGCGGAGGACGCGAGCAGAAATCCGGCGATGCCTAGCAGCAGCGCCGCTCCGCTCAACACCGCTAACGCCCGGCCGCTGGACGCTTCCGGTTTTTGGACCATGCCGGGATTGAGCTTTTCGATGGCCTGCACTACCGAGACGGTGATGGCTCCTTCAATCAACGCGCTGACCATAAACAGGGCCAACGAGACCAGGATCACTGGCCGCGGCATCTTGACGCCGGAGATCAGCAACTCGCCGAGCGCCAGCGATGCGCTGACCACCACCGAGAGAAACGCACCGGCGAAGATCGCCGATTTCCGGTGTCGACTCGCGCCCCAAAGCTGGTAGGGAAAGTAACCGGCCAGTACGCCGGCGATCGCCATGTTGAACACATTCGCGCCCAGAGCCAGGACGCCGCCGTCTTGAAAAACGAACGCCTGGATGGCGATGATGGCGGTCATTACCAGCGCAGCGGGTGCGGCTCCCAAGGTGCAAGCCAGTAACGCGCCGCCCACCAGGTGCCCGCTGGTACCGATGCCAACCGGAAAATTGATCATCTGCGCCGCAAAAACGAACGCGCCCATCACGCCGAGCAGGGGAATCCGGGTGTCCTCCAACTCGCGGCTGGCGCGCCGGACCATGAGCCCGACGGCGGGGACGCTGACGGCATCGAGGGAGGCCCAGACCGGGGTGGACAGGAAATTGTCCGGGATGTGCATTGCTGGTGGTGTTCTCACGGTAACACGATTGTGAAAAGCGTGGCACGGCCGTCCAGGCGGCAGGAAGCAGGAGGCAGGCGGCAGGCGGCAGGAAGTGGGCGGCAGGAAGCGGGCGGCAGGAGGCAGGAGGCAGGCGGCAGGCCGCGGCGGAACTGGCTCTGCGGGTGGCGCATCGTGTTGGCCGCGATGGGGTTTCGGCGATTTGGGAAAACGAAGCCAAGTGGGTAGGCGGAAGGAAGCAGGCAGCAGCGGTCTGGTTTCGTGGTGGCGCATCGTGTTGCGCCCGCCGCGTGGTTCTCGGAATTTGAAAAAACGAAGCCAAAGTGGGGAAGGCGGCAAGGTTGCTTGACTGTGTACGGGTCATTTGAGAAAACGAAGCCATTGTTGGGAAATCCTTTTTCTTTATGGGGTTCCATGGGGGCGGTTGCTGCTTGGTCAATCGATTCCATTTGCTACTTGTTATGGAGATACCATCGCGGGCGTCGCTCCGATGACTTGGTCTTGGGCAAGTTCGTGAGCGGAAAGGAAAGATGGCGAATCTGTGTTTTGTGATCGGCCCCGGCACGCGCGGCCGTCTCCTGATACCCTCAGACCAATGAGCGAGCTTAGCCGGATTGGCGTGGCCATCGATTCCGACCTGCTGGAGAAGTTCGACGCCCTGATCGCTTCGCGCGGATACACCAACCGCTCCGAAGCGTTTCGCGACATGATTCGGGACGAGTTGGTTGAGAAGACCTGGGAGAAGCCGGACAGCAGTGTGGTGGGTACCGTGACCCTGGTCTACGACCATCATGTCCGCATGCTGAACGAGAAGCTGACCGACATGCAGCACTCGCATTTCCACCAGATTCTTTCCACGCTGCACGTTCACCTGGATCACGATAATTGCCTGGAGGTGCTGGTGGTGCGGGGCAAGGTTAGCACGGTGAAGAAAATTGCCGACGCCTTGATCAGCACCAAGGGCGTGAAGCACGGGCGGCTGACCATTACGTCCACGGGCGCGGGGCTGTGATCGTCGGAATCGGTATCGACCTGGCGGAAGTGGACCGCATCCGCGACGCCATCGAGCGTCATGGCGCGCGGTTCACCGAAAGAATCTATACTGCGGCAGAGATCGCTTATGTGGAGCGGAAGGCCAACCGGTTCGAGCGCTACGCGGCGCGCTTTGCGGCTAAGGAAGCTGGGATGAAGGCGATCGGCACGGGTTGGAGGCGAGGGGTCCGCTGGCAGGATTTTGAAGTTGCGAATCTTCGGTCGGGGCGACCCACTTTGCAGTTGCACGGCGCTGCGGCAAAGATCGCGGATGGGCTGGGAGTGCGGAACGTCGCGCTGTCGATTACGCATACGGCGCAGCAGGGGATGGCGATTGTTATCCTGGAGGGGTGACGGTATGAAACCCCCTATTGTCCCTAGCGACGAGAAGCGCAGGAAACAAGCGAGACTGGAGGCCTTGCTGCTGGAAGGGATTCAGAGCGGCAAACCGACTGAGATGACTCGGCAGGACTGGGATGACGTTCGCCGGGAAGCTCGAAGGCAATTTGAAGCGCGGAGGTCTGGCGCGAAGTCTTGACGGCGCGACGTCGTGCAGCAATGCTGGGCCGGAAAGTGACGGCCGGACACTTCCTCGTCGATAGACATATGCGAACTGCCATTCCTTTTCTCTGTGTCACGATGCTCTCCACGCTTGCGTTCGGACAGCGTCCGTTCTCCGTCGGCATCAAAGGCGGCGTGCCGTGGACCGATGCGTTTTCCGACACCACCACGCATGGCGTCGACACGATAACGCATGCCTTTTCGGACTCCAAGAAGTTCGTCATCGGACCGATGGTGGAGTTGAACCTGCCGTTGGGTGTGTCCATCGAAGCCGACGCGCTCTACCGTCCGCTGAATCTGACCACCATGAACACCGTGCTCCCGCGGCCACCCCTCACCTTCGTCAACGACATCAGTTCCTGGGAATTTCCCATACTCGGCAAGTACCATTTTCTGCATCTGCCGCTGGTGAAGCCGTACGCGGAAGCCGGGCCGATCTTCCGGCATGTCGGTTCCGACGCGTCGTACCTGTCTAAGAAAGGCTTCGCTCTCGGCGCAGGTGTGGACTTCAAGCTCTTGCTGTTAAAGTTGACGCCCGAGATCCGCTACTCGCGTTGGGGCAGCGACGCGACTGCCTCGCCTGTCTTCAACATCGTTCCGTCGAAGCAGAACCAGGCCGAATTCCTGATCGGCTTGTCGTTCTAGATCCAGGCGGATCACCGCGATCGAAAAAATTTATTCGCTCCCTTTTCACCGGCTTGCACGGAACGCCGTAATCGAACCGAATACGTGGCGCGTAGAATCTCGGGCGAAAGGAGTCGCGCTGTGAACAAGAAACAATCCGTGCAGGACATTATCGATGAGGTGGTGAAACCGGAAAAGCCCAAGGAAGGCGAGAGTGCGCCACCACCTGCGCCGCCGAAACCGGCTGAGCAGGATCAGGACCCGGGCGGCGGGTACAATCCGGACCACACCATTCCGCAAACGTAACATCGCCTCAACCTTGACCCTCTCCCGTTTCGCGAAAATCTGGACCATAATGGGTACAGCACTCCGGTGCTTCATCAGTAGTAACAAGGAAGGTCCCATGCAGAAGTTTGCCGCTCTCGCGGTGGCGCTTGCGTGCAGTGTACTCGCTGCGCAAGAACCCGCGCCCATCCGTCCCAAAGCCGGGAAGGTCCAGATTTTCAAAGAAGCCGATGTCAAACCCGGAATGAAGGGTTACGCCTGGACGGTGCTTGCGGGCTCCGAGCCCGAGGCCATCCCGGTGGAGATCGTCGGCATACTCAAGAACCAATGGGGGCCGAACCAGGACATCATCCTGGGCAAGATGGGCGGCAAGGCGATCCGGACCAACGTGGCCGGAGGGATGAGCGGCAGTCCGGTGTATATCGACGGCAAGTTGCTGGGTGCGGTGGCGCTCAGATTCAGCGTGTTCTCGCCGGATGCGATTTGCGGGATCACGCCGATCGAGCTGATGCTCGAAGTGAGCGACTTCGACAAATCGAGGCCCGTGGATGCGCGCACGCCGGACAAAGTGGTTGCGCGTGAGACGATTCCGGTTTCATCGGGCATGATGTCGCAGGTGGTTTCGGTGGGTGCGGTTGGTAATCTTCCGGCATACACCATGGTGCCGATCGAGACGCCGTTGTCGTTCGCCGGATTCCACGACAACGTCCTGCGCGACTTCGGACCTTTCTTCCAACAGATGGGGCTCACCGTAGCCGCGGGCGGCGCCAGCAGCACGGCTCGCGATTCGAAACCCGCGCCGGGTTGGCAGAGTTCGCTGCAGCCTGGCGATGCGTTCAGCGGCGTGCTGGTCTCCGGCGACATGAGCGTCAGCGGTATGTGCACGGTGACCTACAACGACGGCAAGCACATCCTGGGGTGCGGCCATTCGTTCTTCAATCTCGGCCCGGTGGACATGCCGATGGCCAAGAGCGAAGTGCTGATGACGCTGGCGTCGGCGTTTCAACCTAACAAATTCGGGAACGCCACGGATATCGTCGGCGCGCTCCACCAGGATCGGCACAGCGCCATCATGGGCGAGCTCGGCGCAACGGCCGCGATGGTTCCGGTAACCGTGCATGTGCGTTCTTTCGGCGACAAAGGCGCGATGCGCAGTGAGAAAGATCTCCACTTCAGCGTTTTCGTGCAGCAAAAATGGACTCCGTATTTGATGATGCTGACGCTGTTCAACTCCATCTCCGGCCTGAACGATTTCGCTGAGGAGACCACTTATCGCATGAGCGGTAAGGTGGAGCTGGACGGACAGCCCGGCTTTTCGATCTCCACCATGCTCGCTTCGAGTGAAGCTCCAGCGCCCGCGCCAATCCAACTCGCCGGCTGGTGGGGCGACAAATTCAATCGCCTGTTTCTGAATCCGGTACACATGCCGCGGCTGAAGAGCGTGGATGCCACCATCGACATTCTTCCCGAACGGCGCGTGGCCACCATCGAAAACGCCTGGATTCCGTCGAGCGAAGTGGATGCCGGAACCGAAGTCCCCATCAAGGTGTTCCTGCGGCCGTATCGCGGCGAGCGGCTGGAGCGCGATTTCCAACTGAAGATCCCGGCCGGGCTCACCAAGGGCGACCATCGCATCCTGTTGAGCGACGCCGAAACTCTGAACCGCATGCAGACCGTGGCCGGCATGGCCGACCGTTTTCTGGACCTGCCGCAAATGGTTTCGCTGATCAACCAGGAGCGCAGCAACAACAAACTCTACGTCTCCCTGATTGAGCCTCGGCCCACGGTGTTTTACGAAGACAAGACGCTGCCCAGCCTGCCGGCCTCCGTGGTAAACGTGATGCAGACCGGACGCACGGCCAGCCGTCATCTGGTGAGTTCCTCGGAAAGCGCCGTCGAACAGGGCAGCATTCCCTTCGATTTGATGATCGGCGGAAGCTTTTCCCTGAAACTGACGGTGAAGTAACAAAAAGAAGTAACTCGATAAATGAAAATCCTAAACCTCTCCCTGGTGGCCCTTGCCTTCATGGGCGCCTGCTCCGCTGTGGAAACGCGTTTCTGGCAGCAGGGCGATCGCACCGATTTTGAAAAAGGAACGCTGCACCACTTGTCGCTGCGCAGCGACGGACGCGTGTTTCTGGCGCCGGAGTTCCCGGAGATCTTCGATTCGTCCACACCCTATCTCTGGGCCATTGCCGCAGATTCCAAGGGCAATCTTTACACGGCGGGTGGCGGTTCCGGGAGCGGTTCAGCCAAGCTTTTTGTGATTGACGGGGCGGGGAAGAGCCGCACCTTTGCGGAGCTCGAGGGGCTGGAGATTCACGCGCTCGCGCTGGATTCGAAGGACCAGCTTTACGCCGCCACCGATCCGGACGGGAAGGTTTACAAGATTGGCGCCGATGGAAAGGCCTCGGTTTTTTACGACCCGCATCAGAAATATATCTGGGCCATGGCGTTCAACAGCAAGGGCGACCTTTTTGTGGCTACCGGTGATCAGGGCGAGATTCACCGGGTGACGCGCGACGGCAAAGGCTCGGTCTTTTTCAAGACGGAAGAAACGCACGCACGGTCGCTGGCTATCGACGCGCACGACAACCTGGTGGTGGGCACGGAGCCCGGCGGGTTGATTGTGCAGGTGTCGCCGGCGGGCCAGGGATTCGTGTTGTATCAAGCGCCGAAGCGCGAGATTACGGCTGTGGCGATTGCTCGGAACGGGGCTATTTACGCGGCTGGGGTCGGCAACAAGACGCCGGCCATTCCCGCGACTCCCGTGCCGCAGCCTGCGCCGGTAGTCTCCTCCGGACCAGCGCCGACGCCGCCCACGGGGCCCGCGCCACCGCGCAATCCGCCGCCGACGTTCAGCTTGACCGCGCCGGCGATCGCCGGTGGTTCCGACGTGTATCGCATCAATCCGGACGGGTCGCCGCGAAAGGTATGGTCGAGTTCGCAGGACATCGTGTATGCGATCGGTTTCGATCCGGCGGATTTGCCAATTGTCGGGACTGGCAACAAGGGCAGGATTTTCCGGTTGGACTCCGATGTGGCGAGCACGCTTCTGCTGGACGCATCGCCGACGCAGGTCACCGGGTTCGGGCGCGGCTCCAAGGGCGAGCTGTACGCGGTGACTGGAAATATCGGGCGCGTCTATCGACTGGGGCCTGCGTTTGAGAAAAGCGGGTCGTTTGAAAGCGAAGTTCTGGATGCCGGATCGTTCGCTTATTGGGGACGGCTCAGCTATCGCGGCTTGGGCAGCATCGCAGTGTCCACGCGCAGTGGCAATCTGAACCGGCCGGAGAATAACTGGAGCCCCTGGGCGCAGCTTGCAGCCGATCCAAACGTCGCGACGGTTTGCGAATCTTGTGGCGGCGGGCGCAGCAGTTCTCCATCGGCGCGATTTCTGCAATATAAGCTTGAGCTGACGTCCACGGCCGCCACATCAGCGCCTGAGGTGTCCTATGTCGAGTTGGCGTATCTGCCGAAAAACGTCGCGCCGATTGTGGACGAGATCGAAGCCACGCCTCCGAATTACCGTTTTCCGGCGCAATCGCTGTCACTCACGCCGTCGACTAACATTACGCTTCCACCGCTGGGGCAGCATCGGCGGAATTCGTCCGGGCCGGGCCTGGAACTAGGCAGCTCGCAGACGTTGAACTACGCGAAAGGTTTTGTGGGCGCGCGCTGGTCCGCTTCCGACGAAAACGGCGACACGTTGCTTTACCGGGTGGACATTCGCGGCGTCAAGGAATCCGACTGGAAACTTCTGAAGGACAACGTGAAGGAGAAGTACCTCACGTGGGACAGCTCGGCGTTTCCCGACGGCGAGTATGTGATTCGCGTGACCGCTTCGGATTCACCCAGCAATCCGCGGAACCAGGCGCTGGAAGCATCGCTGGTGAGCGATCCGTTCCTGATCGACAACACGCCGCCGCAGATCTTGAATTTGGCGGCGACCACTTCGGGGAACCGGATCGAGGTCCGCTGGAAGGCGCGCGACGGCCGCAGCGACATCGACAAAGCCGAGTACTCGGTGAACGGCGGCGAGTGGCTGCTGATCCAGCCGGTGACCAAGCTGTCGGATTCACCGGAAGAGGAATATCATCTGGTGATCGAGCGGACGGCGCCGGGCGAGCAGGTGATCGCGGTGCGGGTGAGCGATGAGTATGATAACCAGACCGTGGACAAGGTGGTGGTGAAGTAGGGGCTGCCGGAGAATTCAAGAATTCAGGAATCCAAGAATTCGAGGAAGCCCGGAGCGAAGCCCAAGTCCCTTGCGGCCGCACTCTTCGGAGCGACGCGTCAAGCGGTTCTTCGGAACTTATTTTCTCATCCTGACGAACGCTTTTACCTGCGGCAAATCATCCAGCTAGCCGGTCTTGGATCCGGCACCGTGCAGGGGGAACTGGAACAACTCACCGGCGCGGGCATTCTCAACCGGGTGGTGGAGGGGCGTCAAACATACTATGGCGTAAACCACAATTGCCCGGTGTATAACGAACTCCGTGGCCTGATCCGCAAGACTCTCGGTGTTGCTCAAGTCCTAAAGGAGGCGCTGAGACTCAAAGGCGCGCCAGATTCGGGTCGCGTTCGTGTACGGCTCAATCGCAGAGGGAAGCGAATCGGCGTCCACCGATGTCGACATAATGGTGGTTGGCGACAAATTGTCGTTTCGAGAAATCGTCGCCGTGCTGCAAGATGCTCAACGGGAACTCCGCCGCGAAGTGAACCCCTCGGTCTACAGCGTGGATGAGTTTTCCCGTAAAATTGCAGCAGGGCAACACTTCGTTTCAACGGTCGTCGAAGGCCCGAAGATTTTTCTGATTGGCGACGATGGCGAGCTTGGAAGATTGGCGAAAAAACGGGTGGGTCCGGGACCACAATCCAAGCCGGCAAGAAATCGCCGACCTGTTCGCCGTCGCCGATCGTGACCTGGTCGCGTGCCAGACTCCCGGGCTCATAAGCGACTGGCGCTTCAACACCGCATATAACGCGGCGCTTCAATTTGCGACTGCGGCACTGGCCGCCGCTGGTTATCAGGCTGAGCGATCGAATCACCACTTTCGCGTCAATGCGCAAGAACCGTGGTTCGATACCAGATCAGGAATAAATACTCAACCAGGGGAAGCAGATTCGTCACCGGCAGAAGGTTCCGTGCCAATGTTCCCACTTGGGCTTCAGTTTTGGAAGAACAACCTGTAAGTTCATCCTTGCGTTCTCGTGACTGTTCATCTCAAATGGGAACGAGACTTCCCAAACACGCCAGCGTCGGGATAACCTTTCTCGAACCAGCAGACGCTCACCTGCCCTGCAATCTATACCTCTGCGTCGGCGGCGGAACGATGCCGTTCATACGAAGATATTCGACAAGCTGGCCGTAGTGATCGGTGATGTGCCACACGGCAATCACCGCGATCCCCAGGCGCGTGCTCGGACCCGCGTAGCGGCCTTCCACGCGAGCGAGCGGGTTCTTGTTGACCATGTCGATCACTCTGTTGCCGTAGTCGAACGAGTCGCGCAGGTACTGGATCAGCTCGACCTTGGTCGTGGCTTTGGACGGACCGCCTTTTTCACACTCTGCTGGCGGCGTCTTTCCTTCGATTTCATTGAAGAACGCGAACTGAGAGCAGGCGACGTGCTTGATTTGCTCGCCGAAGCTACGCGCGTCGTCGAACTTGCCGGCCGTCGGAATGAAGGAGTATTTGGCTTCAGGCATGGCTTCGGCGAGCGAGAGAAGCTGTCCTTCCGCCAGCTTGAGAGGCCCAGCAACACTGTCCGCGATGGTCTTGGGGATCGGCGCTTGCTGTGCGAAAACAGGAATCGCAAATAGAAAGAAGAAGCGCATGACTGTAGAATAGCGCTCCGAGTCGGCTGGTTGTGTTTGCAGCAGCCTGAACGGCTTCTCCAGCGCTGGGCGGGGACAAGGGCTGCCGCCCCTTTCCCCGCACCCCTTTCTCCGCTAGCGGCATCCACCCTTCGCTTCGCTCCGGACAGCCGAATACTTCTTGCACAATCGAGTTGCCAGCGTCGCTATGCTCCGATGGTGTTCGGGATTATCCCGGAATGCCGTTCGGCTTCCCTTCGGAACTAGCGTTCAGCTTTGCCGGAATCACCACTTGAGTTGACCATTGCGGCGAATGCAACGACGATCCGAACCCTCGATGCGTTCCGGAAAAAGCGAAATATCAGCGATTACGAAAGAGCGGATACCATCTCGGACCTCGAAGCTGAGGAAATGCGGCAACTCGCAGAGAAGCTCCGCAAAACAGTACGCGCTTGGATTGCCGCGAAGCACCCGAGTTTGAAGGCGTAAGCGTCTCCCCCTCACCGCCGTTTCGTCTTAATCACAATCGGCGTGCCTTCAAAACCAAACCGCTTGCGAAGCTGATTCATCAGGAAACGCTCTGTGGAGAAGTGCATGTTCTTGTGTTTGTCGGTGAACACGATGAACGACGGCGGACGCACCGAGGCTTGCGTCATGTAGTAGATCTTGATATCGCGGTCGAAATCTAGCATTTCGACAAAGCGGTTCAATTCGCCGGTGGTGACGCGCTTGGAGGCGGAGTTGAACGCGTCGCGAATCATGCCGAAGAGGCGTGGCACGGCCGCGCCGGTTTTGGCGGAAACGAAAGCGACCTGCGCATAGTCCAGGAACTTCAGTGCATCGCGCATGTTGTCGATGAACTTTTCCTTGTTCTTCTCCGACGTCACATCCCATTTGTTGACACAGAGCACCAGGGCGCGGCCTTCCTCATGCGCATAGCCGGCGATGGTCGCGTCCAGGCCCAGCACGCCCTCGCTTGCATCCAGCACCAGCACCACCACATTGGCCATGCGGATGTGACGACGCGCCATCACTACGCTCAGCTTTTCCGCCATGGCCTTGGTTTTGCCTTTGCGGCGAATGCCCGCGGTATCAACGAAGACAAATTCGAAGCCGTTGTGCATCACCGACTCGTCCACGGCGTCGCGCGTTGTACCGGCGACCGGTGAAACGATGGACCGTTCCTCATTCACCAGTGCGTTCAACAGCGTCGACTTGCCGACGTTCGGCCGCCCGATGATGGCCACCTTCACCGCGCGCAGGTCCCCTTCCGGCCCCTCAGGCGCGGCGCTCTTCTCGAAGCCTTGCGTTACGTGATCCAGCAGGTCGTCCAGGCCTATGCGATGTTCGGCCGAAACGGGAAACAGGTTGGGGAAACCGAGCACATGGAACTCGTGCGCCAGATTTTCGCGCGCCGTGCTGTCGATCTTGTTCACCGCTAGCGCGACGGGCTTTCCGATCTGCCGCAGCATCTTGGCCAGGTCCCGATCCGCGCCGGTTATTTCGGTGCGGCCGTCGATCAGAAAGATGATCCGGGCAGCGCGGTCCAACGCCACGCGCGCCTGTTTCAGGATCTCACTGGGGATCAATTCGGCGTCATTCTGGATGATGCCGCCGGTGTCGATCAGCTCAAACCGCCGCCCGCAATACTCCGCCTGGCCATGAATACGGTCGCGCGTGATGCCGGGTTCGTCGCCCACAATGGAGCGGCGCGTTCCCGTTATCGCATTGAATAAAGTGGACTTACCGACGTTCGGCCGTCCGACGATCACCACCACTGGCAGAGCGGCGGCGCTCGGCGGAGTTTCGGTTGTAGGGGCTGGGCGTGCGACCATGGAAGTTAATGATGCAACCCGAAGTACTGAGTCACACTAACGATCATAGCGAAGCCGCGACCCCGAACCAGTTAATTCGCAATATCGCGATCATCGCGCACGTCGATCATGGCAAGACCACGCTGGTGGACGCCATGCTGAAACAGAGCGGTCTTTTCCGCGCAAACGAGCAGGTGGCGGAGCGCATGATGGACACCAACGACCTGGAACGCGAGCGCGGAATCACCATTCTGGCCAAGACCACTGGCGTGCATTACCACGGCGTGAAAATCAACATCGTCGATACGCCCGGCCACAGCGATTTCGGCGGCGAGGTGGAGCGCGCGTTGATGATCGTAGACGGCGTGATGCTGCTGGTGGACGCCAGCGAGGGTCCGCTGCCGCAGACCCGCTACGTGCTCATGAAGGCGCTGGAGGCGAAACTTCCGCCGATTCTGGTGATCAACAAAATCGACCGGCCGGACGCGCGCATTCAGGAAGTGCTCAACGAAATCTACGATTTGTTCATCGATCTGGACGCGGTGGAGGATCAGCTCGGGTTCCCGGTGATTTACACCAACGCGCGAGAGGGGATCGCCAAGAAGGATCCCGCCGGCGCGGAAAAGGATCTCCGCGTGTTGTTTGAAGCGATCCTCGAGAATATTCCCGCGCCCGTCGGCGATCCGGACGGCACCTTGCAGCTTCTGGTCGCCAACCTGGACTACTCCGATTACCTGGGC
>DASQGY010000159.1:0-29939 GCA_035632375.1 Bryobacteraceae bacterium
ATATCGAGAACTGTCTCCGGATACTGGCTGTAGCGGATGTTGGCCTGAATCTGGTAATCGGCGGCGGAAGCGAACGGAAGGAACGGAAACAGCAGAACAACAGCGAGTCGGGAACAGGGAAACATCTGAAAGCGCGCTCGGTGGGAGGGGTAATACAAATCCGGGGAGCGAACCGAGCGGCTCGCTCCCCGAAATCGTTGTGTCCTGCTAAATTACGACTTTTTCGGAGGAACGGCGCAACCGCCCTTGCCCTTGCAGGAGTTCTTCCCGGCGCATCCAGCGTCACCGGTCTTGCAGCCACCCTGGCCCTTGCAAGCGTTCTTTCCGGCGCACTCGTGCTTTGCCGGCTTCTTGGACTTCTTCGGCTTGTCATCGGCGCCGAACAATGCCGACCCGGCAACTAGACCCGCGGTCGCGGTTCCGAGAGCGATGGTAAACTTTCTGCGATTCATTAACTGCCTCCCTTTGTAGTCTTAATCCTCGCTGAGCGTGATTACCCCACTCAACGTGATTTCAAGCTTACCCGTTAGACACCCCTGAATGCAAGGGGGTTTTGGCCTTTCGAAATTAATCATCATTAATTGTAAGACGTGCAAGACGGTCTGCAAGTTGTCGCGTATCATGGACTTATGGGTAGAGTGCGCAAGTTAATCCTGCTGACCGCTTGCAGTCTGTGGGCTCGGGACTACGGTCCGGCGGTCGGCAGCAGGATGCCCGCCTTCGAGCTGCCGGACCAGGATAGCGCCCAGCGTAACCTGGGTAATGTAATGGGACCCAAAGGGGCGCTAATTCTGTTCTATCGCTCCGCCGATTGGTGACCCTACTGCAAAGCCCAGCTCGTGGAGCTGGAACAGAACCGGGAAGAGTACCGCAAGCTCGGCCTCGGCATCGCGGCCATTAGCTACGACAGCACAGCGGTGTTGCACAATTTCGCCGAACGCCGAGGCATCCATTTTCCGCTGCTCTCCGATGTGGATTCCAAGGTCATCCGGTCACTGGGTATCCTCAACGAGACGATTCCGGTCAACAACGCGTTCTTCGGCATTCCGCATCCGGGTTCGTTTGTGCTGGACTCAAAAGGAGTGATTGTCGCCAAGTACTTCGAGGAGGACTATCGCCAGCGCTATACGTCCGCCGATATTCTGACGCATCAGTTCGGGGTGGCTCCTTCCTCCGGCCAGCCGGAAGTGGAGGGCAAGCAGCTCAGGCTGAAAGCCACCGCGAGCAATTCCATGGTGGCCACGGGCCATCGTGTGGCACTGACGCTGGATATCGAGCTGAATCCGGGGATGCACGTTTACGCGCCGGGCGTGGAGGGCTATATCCCGATCGACTGGAGCCTCAAAGCATCCGAAGCCGCGACGGCGCATGAGGTGATGTATCCTGCGTCTCACAAGTTGCATTTGAAGGCGATCGACGAGACCGTCCCGGTGTACCAGGGCCACTTCCGGCTCACGCGCGACATTACCATCGGGACGGATGCCAAGCTGCGGCCTTTGCTGGACAGCGCGGGGAAATTCACCGTCGAAGGCACGCTGCGCTATCAAGCGTGCGACGACCAGGTTTGCTATGTGCCGCAGGAGTTGCCGGTCCGATGGATTTTCCAATACGAGGAGTTCGACCGGCAGCGCGTCCCGGTGGAGCTGCAGCGCAAGGCGCCCGGACATTAGCATCCGCCCTCCCAAAGCTGCAATGCGTATCCTCAAGGCCGGAGCACTGTATTTCGTTCTGGTATTCGGCGCCGGGTTCGCCCTTGGGACCATCCGCGTTCTATGGCTCCTTCCGCGCCTGGGGACAAGAGTTGCGGAATTGATGGAGACCCCGCTCATGTTGGTGCTAACCGTTGTCGCGTCCCGCTGGGTGGTCCGGCGTTTCGCCTTACCCGCGGCGCCGGCTATCCGACTCGGTGTAGGTTTCGTGGCGCTTGGGTTGCTGCTAGCCGCGGAACTCGGGATGGTGTTATTCGTCCAGGGACTGACCATCCAGCAGTATCTTGCCAATCGGGACCCAGTCGCCGGAGCAGTCTACCTTGCGGCACTTGCGGCCTTTGCCATCATGCCGCTGCTGGTCGCTCGCCGCTGAAACAAGCAGCCACGTAGCTTGCGGATGGTCTGCCTTCCCGCTCCCCACCCGCTATAATCGGAGTGTGACACGCCCCACCCTGATCGCCGCTGCTGTTGGTTTGTCCTTCGCCCTGCTAGGCGGCTGCAAGCGCGATATCCAGAACAACGATGCCATTCGACAAGGCGTAATGACGTATCTGGCCAAGCGCCAGGATCTGCTGGCCATGGACGTCAGCGTAACCGCGGTGACTTACAAGGAAAACGAAGCCACTGCCACCGTACGCTTTCAGGCCAAGGGAAACAACGCGCCCGGTTCGGGAATGGACATGGCGTACGTCCTGGAGCGCAAAGGGAATCAATGGGTGGTGAAGGGACGGGCCGGTGAGAATCCGCACGGTGCGCAAGGTATGGGGATGCCCCAGGGAGCTCCCGGTGCTGGCCCAGGTGGTTCCGGCTCCATCGGCGCTATGCCGGATACTATGCCGCCAGGCCATCCAACAACAGGCAGCGGCGCGAGTCCGTCCGGGCAGTTGCCCCCGGGGCATCCAACGGTCGCACCCGGCAAGAAGCCCGGGCAGCGATGAAACGGGTCGCCGTCCTTGGTGGCGGGCCGGCCGGAGCTTTCGCGGCGGAGCGTCTGGCGCGAGCCGGGCTCGAGACGCTGTTGATCGACGAAAAGCTCGCATGGGAAAAGCCCTGTGGCGGCGGACTTACTTACAAGGCCTATCATCAGTACCCCTTTCTCCTGGAAAACGACACGCCGAAGAAGCTCGTCACCGATACCTACATCGCCGCTCCCAAGGCTGGCGCGGTCAAGATGGGTCTCAGCCGGCCGCTGGTGATCTACTCGCGGCTGGATCTCAACCGCATGCTGCTGGATCGCGCCGAACAGGCCGGTGCGCAGCTCGAGAAAACCCGCGTCCTGGAGATTGCGCGGTCAGACCGCGGCTGGCAGCTCAAGACGCAGCATGGCTCGCTCGACGCCGACTTTTGCGTGGTGGCGACCGGTGCGCGTAATTCGCTGCGCAACGTCGGAACCCAGTGGACTGCGGCCGACACCATGTACGCGCTCGGCTACTACGTGCCGTCGAAACAGGATCACATCGACATCCAGTTCCTGGCGAATCTAGAAGGCTACATTTGGGTATTCCCCCGCTGCGGCCATCTATCGGTGGGCATCTGCGGCAAAGGCGAGCCCGCCCAATCCCTGCGCGCCCGCTTGGAACGCTACATGGAGGAAAAGGGGATCTCCTACAAGGGCGCGGCATTCTATGGCCACATGCTGCCCTCGCTGGAGCGATCGGGCTGGCAGAAGAACCGCGTCGCCGGAGATGGCTGGCTGGCGGTGGGCGACGCCGGAGGCCTGGTGGATCCCATCACCGGCGAGGGCCTGTATTATGCGATGCGCTCGGGCGACCTGGCCAGCCAGGTGGTGCTGAACGAATCGCATTCCATCGCCGATAAAGCGCAGGCTTACTGCAACATGCTCCGGCGGGACTTCGCCAGCGACCTCGAATTCGGCGCAACGCTGGCCAAGCGAGTTTTTCTGGGCCGATTCCTCTTCAGCACGGTGCCCGCGCGGATGGTTGGCTTTGTTCGCCGCAGCCCGCGCTTCCGTGCGCTGATTGAGGACCTGTTCGCGGGAACGCAGCCCTATCTGGATTTGAAGTCGCGCCTGTTCAAGAATCTCAACGGCACGCTGCAGGAAGTGGTGATGAATTTCTTCCTGCAAAAGTTGATCCCCGAAAAGACCTGATCTTTCCCGAGCCATGAATCGCTCCCGATCCGAAGACCTGTTCGCGCGCGCGCAAGAGCTGATTCCGGGCGGCGTCAACTCGCCCGTCCGCGCGTTTCGCAGCGTCGGCGGAACTCCCCCGTTCATTGCCCGCGGCGAAGGCTCGAAGATTTACGACGTCGACGGCAATGAGTACATCGACTACGTCCTGTCCTGGGGACCGCTGATTCTCGGCCACCGGCCGCAATGCGTCATCGACGCGCTGCGCGAAGTGCTGGAGATCGGCACCAGCTTTGGCGCGCCCACGGAACGCGAAGTGGAACTAGCGGCGCTCATTCGGGAATGCGTACCTTCGGTTGAAATGGTCCGTCTGGTCAGCTCCGGAACGGAAGCCACGATGAGCGCCCTGCGCGTGGCGCGAGGCTTCACCGGCCGCGACCTGACCATCAAGTTCGAAGGCTGTTATCACGGCCACGTAGATTCTCTGCTGGTGAAAGCCGGTTCGGGAATGGCGACGCTTGGCATTTCCGACACCGCGGGCGTGCCCGAGTCGTTCGCCGCCACCACCATCGCCCTGCCGTTCAACTCCATCGAGGCTGTGGAGATCGCGTTCCGCAAACGTGGAGACAAAATCGCCGCGGTTATTGTCGAACCCGTGGTCGGCAACATGGGTTGCGTGCCGCCGCTGCCCGGATTCCTCGAAGCGCTTCGCAGCCTGACTACCAAGCACGGCGCGCTGTTGATTTTCGACGAGGTGATGACCGGCTTCCGGTTGGCTCTCGGCGGCGCGCAGCAGCTCTACGGCATCAAGCCCGATCTCACCACCATGGGCAAGATCATCGGCGGCGGACTACCGCTCGCGGCCTACGGAGGACGCGCCGACGTAATGAGCAAGGTCGCGCCCCTGGGCCCTATTTATCAGGCCGGTACGCTCTCCGGCAACCCAATGGCCGTGGCCGCCGGAATCGCGGCGCTAAGCTATCTGCGAACCCATCCTGAGGTGTACGAAATTGTGGAGCGGCGCGCCGCGCAGCTCACCGCGAACGTTCCGGCCGGGATTACCGTGAACCGCGTAGGATCGATGTTCACCTTCTTCTTCACTTCGCAGCCAGTGACCGATTGGGAAAGCGCCAAGCGCTCCGACACCTCACGGTTCAAGCAGTTTTTCCACTGGATGCTCGATCGTGGAATCTATCTCGCCCCATCGCAGTTCGAAGCCGGGTTTCTGTCGGCAGCGCATAGCGAGGAAGACATAGAGCGAACGGTTACCGCAGCCCAGGAATTCTTTGGGAGCCAGACTTGATTAAAATAGGACAAGTATGAACGACAGTACGGCGGACCCAGCCGACTTGGGGCTGGAGGCCGCGGGTGCGGATCTCCCCGCTTGGAAGAAAGCTGCCGGGTCCACCGCCGCGCTTCTACTCGCGCTCCTGTTTTTCGTCTCCGGCTGCTGGAAACTGACCGATCCGTTTCAATGGGCGCACGCGCTCACCGAGTTCCGCGTGCCTTCCGTCTGGTCGCTCCCTTTCACGCTGGCAACCGGCATTGGCGAGACCTTCGCCGCAGTCCTGATTCTGGTGCCGCGATTCCGCCGGTGGGGCAGCCTGCTGATCGGCCTCTTGCTGGTTGTATTCATGGTCTACATCGGCGCTAATTACTCGGTGTTGGCCGGAAAAGACTGCAGTTGTTTCCCGTTGGTGAAGCGAACCATTGGCCCAGGATTCTTCATCGGCGATGTCGTGATGCTGCTGATGGCCGCAATCGCCGGATGGTGGGCGCGTCAGTCGGAAAATCTTCGCGCCGCGCTGGTGGTGCTTGGCGTGGTGGTGGTATTCGCCGGCGTGTCGTTCGGTGTCAACGCTACCCGTCTAAGCGGCTTGAAAGCCCCGGCGACAATCACCGTGGATGGCAAGCCATTCTCGCTCGATCAGGGCGATATTTTCCTGTTCTTTTACGATCCGGAGTGCCTGCACTGCGACGCCGCGGCAAAGCGAATGTCCAAACTGAACTGGAAGAACACCAGGGTGGTCGCTATCCCGACGCACGATCCGCAGTTCGCGGCGGCATTCCTTCACGACACGGGACTCACTGCCGTCACCTCCTTCGATACCGATCTACTGCGCTCCACTTTCAAGTTTGTCGACCCGCCGTACGGTGTAGCCTTGCAGCACGGGCGGCAGAAGGTGGCCATCGCGTCGTGGGAGGACAGCGAGCCGGCGGCTACGTTGCGCAAGATCGGCTTCGTGGAATAGGTTCTGCCATTCCAGAAACCGCTAACGGTCACGGCTCGGTTCCAGGTATCGGTTGACGCCGAGCCGCGATCCTAGCTAACGGAGCGGTGTTCTAAGCTAAAACCCCATCCTCCCTGTCCGATAAGTCTCCTAGGATGGGTGTGCAGATTCAAAACTCGCGGAATCCGAGGAAATGCCTGGTTTGCCAGCAGTCCCTGGGGCTTCTCCGTAAGTTGACTAAAAGCCACTTCTGTTCGGAAGAGCATGAGAATCAGTACCTTGATGAGCTCGCCGAAATCGCCGTTGGGCGCTTACAGACTGCCAGGCCGCGGCTCGCCTCCACTCGTGTCCGCCGGGTCTCCGCTTGAATTCGGACTTGGCGCCGTCTCCAAGTACTTCTGTAGCGCCTGGGTAGCCGCATCTAACAATATTGTCGCGAAATTTCGAAAGTCTCCCTCCGGATACAAGTGCCTGAGTTGACCGGTCCACTTTTTCTTCAACCGCGCCACTTTCTTGACCTGGCCGCGAGCCGAAAGCTCTCCCAATCCGCCGAGTTCCGCCAATGCATTCAGCAGCACGCTTTCGCCTCGCACCAGGATTCCCAGGCACCGCCGGCTCCTGCGCAGGCGCTGCACAGCTTTCATGATGTACCGCAAACGTTTGCGAGAATATTGCTCCGCCAACTCCCCCAGACCAGCGTCCCGAAGCCTCGCCTCCACACCACCGAGACCTCGGATGAGATTTCGCTTGGACATGCGGACCAGCAGCGCCATGGTTTGCGGATTCATCACGTCGCGCGTCAGATCGGTTCGCATAGTGCCGCGGTAAACCCGGCTTGCTTGATAGACCAGGACTGCATAGGCCGTCTGAACATCGCGAAAATGCTCCAGATTCTCCAGGTATGCCGCGGGCAAATGCTTTCGCAGCGCGGTCTGAAGAGCCGCCGATACGATGATAAACGCATCGGCGAATCCGGGCGTGTCTTCCGAGGGCGCTCGCAGCCAGGACGGATCGAGCGTGGGGAAATCCACTGTCTGCTCCGTCAGCGTGTCCATGGCAAAAATACTGGATGGATTGTACAAAACGCTGCGGTGAATCGGTCGAATCTTGATCGATTAGAAATTCTTTCATCGCCCAGAACCGGAACGTAAGACAGGAGATAGCACGATCGGGATATTTTTCGGCGCGCTTGTGACTGGTTGCTACGATGGTGGCTGGTGAAGCGATCCTGGCGCAAGTGGTTGCGGGCCGGCGAAGACCTGGATGCCCACGAGCAGACTAGGCATCGCGCGCATCCCTGGTACCTGGTCATCTGGCTGACCGGCGTCGATTATTTCTCCACCCTCGGCTATCAGCCCGGCATCGCCCTTCTGGCCGCAGGTGCGCTATCGCCCGTCGCTACCACCATCCTGATCGCCGTCACCCTGTTTTGCGCGCTGCCCATCTATTCGCAGGTCGCCGGCCGCTCTTACGTGGGCCAAGGCTCCATCGCCATGCTGGAGACCTTGCTTCCCGGCTGGGCCGGCAAGATCCTGGTGCTGGTTCTGCTTGGATTCGCCGGCACCGACTTCGTCATCACCATGACCCTGTCTGCCGCCGACGCCGCTACGCACGCTACGGAGAACCCGTTTCTCCATCCCTTCTTGGGCGATGCGCACCTTGGCATAACTCTGGCGCTGCTCCTGCTTTTGGCTCTGGTATTTCTGAAAGGCTTCGCCGAGGCAATCGAATTGGCCACCGCCGTATGTGTGCCGTACTTGCTGCTCAACGCCGTGGTGCTGGCACGGGCCGCAGTCGAGGTGGTGCGGCATCCCACGCTGCTGCCCAGTTGGAAGACGGCGCTGTTTGCGCAGCATCACGATTTCACCGGACTCATGCTTGCCTCACTGATTGTTTTCCCGAAGCTCGCACTCGGCTTGAGCGGCTTCGAGACCGGCGTCTCGGTGATGCCGCTGATTCAAGGCGATGCTCACGACGGCGATCCACCCCACGGCCGCATCCGGAACACGCGTAAACTCCTCACCTCCGCGGCAGTAATCATGAGCGTCGCGCTGATTCTGTCCAGTTTCATCACCGCGCTGCTCATCCCCGAGAGCGCGTACCGCGAGGGCGGACCGGCAAGCGGCAGAGCGATTGCCTATCTCGCTCATCAGTATCTGGGAAACGCGTTCGGCACAATTTACGATGTCTCCACCATCCTGATCCTGTGGTTCGCCGGCGCTTCCGCCATGGCCGGTTTGCTGCACCTGATCCCGCGCTATCTGCCGCGCCTCGGCATGGCCCCGCACTGGGTGGCCTTCTCCCGCCCGCTGGTCCTGCTCTTGTTCGGATTCAACGTGCTGACCACCTTGATTTTCCGCGCGAATGTCGAACGGCAGGGTGGCGCATACGCCACCGGCGTTTTGGTGTTGATGTCTTCCGCGGCGGTGGCTGCCGCGTTGTCGCTGTGGAAAGAATCGCGCTACGCTCTCAGCTTCTATTGCTGGCTGGTGACCGTGGTCTTCGCCTATACCACCGTCGCCAACGTGATCGAGCGGCCGGACGGCATCCTGATCGCCAGCTTCTTCATCCTGTTTATTCTCACCGTCAGCGGAGTGAGCCGCTACATCCGTTCCACCGAGTTGCGCGTCGCGGGCATCCGGTTCGCGGACGAACACTCGAAGGAATTATGGCAGTCGATGATCGGCAAGAAGGTGAACGTGGTGCCCATCCGCAGCCTGGACGCCGATGTCCGCACCGATCGTCTGCACAAGATCCGCGCCCATTACAAACTGCACGGTCCACTGGCCTTTCTGCACGTCACTCAACTCGATAATCGCAGCGAATTTCTGTCGCCGCTTGTAATAGCGGTAAAGCAAGAACAAGGCGAATATCTGGTGGAAGCCTCGCAAGCCGTGGCCATCGCCAATGCCGTAGCGTACCTGAGCGAGGAGCTGCAGCCGATCAGCCTGGTCATGGGTCTGAGCCGCCAGAACCTGATGCGCCAATCGTTTCGCTATTTCGTTCTGGGCGAAGGCGAGATCGGCCTGATGGTCTACGCGATCCTGCAGAAATACTGGCAAACCACGCCGCAAGAAGACGAGCGCCCGTTCATTTTCCTGATGAGCGACTAGTACCAAGTTGCGGAAGTTCGCGTACAAAACCGGGGGCCAAAAACGGGAATCACAGGAAAGCCCGCAAATCCTCCAACGTTTCGCTTGGGCTCGTATTAGTCTGTGGTGCGCCCGATTGTCAGTACATGAACATAGGCCCCACGCTACCTGAAGGCCGCCCATCAGGAGCGCAAGCGATGGATCAGGGTGATGTCGTCGAGAACGTTGATCCCCATCTTGCGCAGGTAGTCGCTGGCGGGGGGGTCGAAGAAATCCTCGTCCGTGGTACAGAGCATGTCCGCTTCGCCGATGATCGCGGTCTGCATCACGATGATGTCGTTCACGTCGCGTATGGGCGCACTCACAAGAGGGTCCAGGGTCACGATTTCAGAGGAGCGCCGCAGGAATTTTACGTAGTCGAAGACCATGTCTTCAGTCAGGTCGTAGAACTCTCGCAATCGCGGATAGCGCAGCACCTTTGCAAGCTCGTGCAGCATCTCGTTTGAAAGCAGCAGCTTGTGCTCGCCCTCAACGATGTTCGTCAGGAGTTCGCGGGCAAGGCCGTGGGTGTGTTCGTTGGCCCGAACAAGGATCGTCGTGTCGAGGACGATTTTCACTGATGCGGGCGATAACCGGGCCGGGAGCTTCGGATGGCCTCGGTCAGGATTTCCTCGGCTTCCTCCGCAGAGCCTGGCTTACGGCGGGCATCCACTTCGGAGAAATACTTCCGCAGTTCCGCCGCCTGTTCCTGCCGCCGCTGATCGGTAAGCACCGGGGGTTCGATGGCGCGGATGCTGATGGCTTCATCCTCCAGCACGCGCCGACCCAACAGGGTTTCAATGACGGCCTTCTGGTCGGGAGAGAGATCTTTGGCGTTGCGAATCATGGGACAGAACCCGACTACCATTATGACCGATTGGATTCTATGCCCGCGGCACGGCTTTGTCACGCAAACCTCGGTGGTGAGGCCGCAGGTGGGCCGGGGCTAGGTGGTGATCAAGCCGGGATCAAGCCGAGAATGACGTCAGGGCGATGTCGCTGATATGCTGCCGTCGACAAAGACCACGGCGGGTCTCAACTTCGTGATTGAGTGCCCCGAAAGGCCGTAATTACGACGTCACCTGCCGTCAACGCTCCCCTGCCTCACGCTCGTCAAAGGTTCCTAACGATGCGCTCGTGACGTCGTTCAAGTCTTCTTCGCTCCACGCGGCCGACCAATCGACGCGCCGGCCATTTGCGAGATCGCTGAGTTGAGTTGCCCAGGTAATCACTTTTTCGGCTGCTTCCGGTGGCAACGCGCGAAGCGTCTGAACCAAAAGCGCTTCGTTTTTGGTAAGAGCCGTCACAAGGACGTTATACTGCCGTAGCCCGAGCTCCAGCTCCGCCACGACATTCCGTCCGCAGTAAAATGGACTCATGAACTACTACGGAGCCAACCAACTGGCGGAGAGCTTCCGCACGGTACGCAAGAACACCATCATCATCGCCGAGGAGATCGGCGAACAGCAGTACAGTTTCCAAGCGGCGCCTGAGACCCGGACAGTTGCTCAACTGCTGGTCCACATCGCCGTCGTGCCCAGAATCCAGGAGCAGGTCCAAGGCGTCGAGCGCCGCCGTACGCTCGAAGGCTTCGATTTCCCCACATACTTCGGCCGCATCATCGGCGAAGAGAAGACGCCCCGCAACAAGGCGCAAATCATCACTCTGCTGCGCGAGGAAGGCCACCGTTTCGCCAAAATGCTAGCGGGGTTCTCCGACGATTTCCTGGGCGAGGCCATCGCCATGCCGCCGGGAATGACGCCAGCCTCGAAGTCGCGTTTCGAGATGCTGCTCGGTGTCAAGGAGCACGAGATGCATCACCGCGGCCAACTCATGCTGATGGAGCGGATGGTCGGCGTGGTGCCTCACCTGACGCGCGAGATGCAAGCGCGCTTTGCGGCCATGGCGAGCGCAAAAGCGTCGGCATGAGCGCCGGCGCGACACGCACGAATGCGCGCGCAATGCTCAATCGGTGAGCTGCTTTACCGTAAACCCGCCGTTGACGTGCTTTTCCTTGCTCCAGTCGTGATACGTGTGGCACTCGAAGCAGCGCGATTCCGCGGCGTGGGTTCCGGAATGATGGCAATCCTGGCAAACCTTGACGCCCGGAATTAACACATCCGATGTCTCCTTGCTGGTCTCGGCCTTGCTGTGGCACGATGCGCAAGACACCATCTGGTGCGCCTGGTGATCGAAGTTGGAGTGCGGCAGCCACTGCTTGGCGATGTTGGCCTTGGCTACTTCCGGCAATTTCTCGTATCCGGCAGGATAACTCAAGGCATGGCATTCCTTGCAGGCTTTCCGCCACAACAAAAGCTGCGCATCGCCTAAATGCTGCCCCACCCACTCCTGCGCGTTGCGAGGAATCGGCTGCGGAGGACGGCTGGGTAACCGCTTGTCCGGTTCGTCCACGGTGTGAATCTGATCCGGATGCGCGGCGATGTATTCGTTCAACTTCTTCACCACGAACTCGTACACCACCTTCGGATCCTTGTGCGGGACCGACTCCTGGAATCGTCTGTCGAACTGCAGCGTATGGCACGCGGAGCAATGCTCCGCGTAGTTCACCGGCGACATGTAAGCCCGGCTGGGCACGCCTGCGATAACAGTCGAATCCGTGCTCGCCGATGCTGGCACCAACTCCGCTGTTCCATAGGGCCACGCCTCATTCACGCCCGGCGGCCGATGGCAATCCACGCACTTGAGCTGCACCACTTCACCGCGCGGCCCACGGATGCCCTTCTTCGCGTCCAGGTGTACCGCGTGATTGAACTTAATGGTTCCCGGATCGGTGTGTCCGGCCCGCAGCGCCAAGAACTCCGGATGGCTGCTATCGAACCCGCTGATCTTCGCCTCGAATTTCGGCGGCGCGTTCTTGTCCTTAGCCGCCAGATCTGCGTGACACTGCGTGCAGGCGGCATCACTCGTCGCTGCCATCTTGAAAACACCCTTGTGCTCCACGTGGCAATCCATGCAGGCCGGAACAAAAGTTTGCTCGGCGTGATGGATGGGGCCGTCGTGACATGCCTGGCACGCTCTGTCCGTTACCGTCTGTTGAAAACCGGCCTTCGAGATGTGACAAGCCGAGCATTTCTGCCCGATCATGGTGTGCGCATGGGAAACCGGACCCGCATTATAAGGCCTGGGATTTCCCGAGATCGCGTGCACGGCCAGCCAGAGCAGGCCGAGGCCGGCGAATATGCCGGACAGAATACGGCGCCAGCGCGGAATCCCGTGAAGCTCCTTGAAGTAGTTGAGATTGATCCGCTGGGCCAGCTTTTTGGTAGTTCGTGTTCGTCCCGCCATTCGCTCCCCCTCAATACCTCAGCGCCATCACGGCGTGTACTCCGCCCAAAACCAGCAGAGCGATGGATAGTGGTACGTGCACCAGCAGCCAGCCGTGCAGCCACTGATAAATACGAATCTGACGATTCAACTGGCGCTCCTCATCGCAGATGTTCTTAAGATCGTCCAGCACCGGGTGTACCGGCGCGGCCAGCAGCCGTTGGAGAGAAGCAAAAACCGCGGCCGCGCGCTGCGGATCCCCCAGTTCGGCGCCAGGCGTCTCCGGATTATCCAGGAACGGGCGCACCTTGCTCATATAAACTTCCCGGAAATGCGCGCGATCGTCCGCCTCAATGTCGATGATGTCGATCACGGCAGCGGGTTGATTGTCGGGTGTGAGCGATTCCGCGGAGGCCGCAATATCCAACGGTCCACAAACGGTGGCCACCAGTTGATCCGCCTCCTCGCGAAGCTGCGCCCGCACGTGCGGGATCTCCTCGTAAATGGTTTCCATCGGCACGCGCGAGGTCATCATCGCCGGGACGTAGTGCTGGACAATCGCGCCTAGAATGCCGCTTCCTATCACGATGAAGAACAGCCACATCAACACCGCTGTCAGCGGCCCGCGCCACGCAAATCCGCCGTGGAACAGGATCAATGGCAGACTGAGCAGCCCTAGCCACAGATGCCCGCGCATCCAGGTCTTGGTCCTTCCGATCCGCCAAATCGGCTTCTTCTTCCGCGCTCCCAGCAAGCCGGCGTACAGCATCAAGGCATAACCGGCGATGCCGAACGTAAGCCCCAGGGCGCTTCCGCCGCTCGGGCCGCCCGGCGCACTCCTGGCATACAGGACATAAACGATCGCACCCAGCACCAGCAGCGCGACGGTTACTATCAACCACGGTTTGTGTGTTTTGTCGATCCGCATGGCCTTACTGCCTCGCCCCCGTCCGCGTCGGCTCCTTCAACCACTGGAAGAACTCGTTCGGCTCCACGCGATGCGCCGCGTCGTGCGGGCAGGCATAGACGCAACTGGGTTCTTCATGCTCGGTACACAAATCGCAGGAGGTCGCCTTATGTTTGGTAACTGCCTTCTGTCGCGACGGCGCAGTGGGATCGCTCTCCATCACTTCGAAAGGATGCATGTTGATATTGCCGTACGGGCAATTCTTGGCGCACAGGCCGCAGCCGATACACCAGTTCTCGATGATCACTTCCAGCGAATTGCGCCGTCCGATGGCCCCCACCGGACAACCCACCATGCAAAGCGGATCGCGACAGTGGCGGCAGGACGTGGCCACCAGGAAATTGTCGAACCGTAGCCCTTCACGCACCAGCCGCGTGACGCCGTCGTGTGCATCGGCGCAGGCGCGCACGCAGTTATCGCAGCGCGTGCATCGCTCCAGATCCAACACCAGCAGGCTCTGCGCCTCAAACAAGCCCCGATCCAAAAAATTATCCAGCGGCATGCTGGTGGCTGTATCCAGGCGCTGCTCGTTCTGCACCTGGCGCTCGTGCGCCAGAGTTTCCAGGCTGCGCCGGACTTCCGGGAACTGATCCACCATCTGATGGAACACTTCGCCGTCGATGCGCACCAGTTCCACGTGATCCAGCGCTGTACAAGTAGCCGTGCGCCGGCCCCCGCCCAGCAAACCGATCTCGCCGAAATATCCGCCGCGGCCCAGATAGGCCAGCACCAACTCGCCACCCGGATGCGGTTCGGACACCTTCACGAATCCCATGCGCACCAGATAAAACGCATCGGCTATGCCGCCCTGATGGCAAATCACGTCGCCCTTGGCGTAACGCACCAACTCCACTTTCTGCCGCAGCAGATCGATGAAATCCTGCGAGAGCGATGCGAACATCGGCACACTGCGCAAATGGTCGTCCAGCGCGCGCTTCTTATACGTCGCGTCCAGCTTGGCCTTCATCGTCTTGTTGCGCTGGATGATATCCAACACGTTGCGCAACATTTCGAGCATCACGCAGTCCGTCGCCGCGCGCACCGTCGCCGAGCGCGGGTAGAGGCTCATGCAGGTCATTTCGCCGAACAGATCGCCGGCGTGCAAAGTGGCGACTGGTTTGTCGTAGGGCAGGTCCACCGGACCGTCGATCGGGATGCTGCTCCGGTTGCCCTCCTCTTCGCGGCGGCTCTCCTTCCGGCCTACCAAGCTGCTGGTCAGCTTACTTAAAAATCCCGTCGCCCCGCCCTGTGTCTTGACGTGCGCCATCGGGCTCTCGAGATAAACGTCGGCGTCGCCTTCCAGAATGTAGAACGCCGTGCGGCCGTATTCGCCCTCGCGGCAAACAATCTCGCCCTTCTTGAAATGCCGGCGTACGACGGCGTTCTTATTCAGCTCCAGGAAGGTGCCGGAAACTTTCTTGAAGTACTCGATGTTCAGCAGCTCTTCCACATCCACCGGTTCACCCGGCAGTACCGTCTTCACCACGCTCTTGTTGGTGAGCGCGCCGGTGGGGCACGATACCATGCACTCGCCGCAGGACACGCAGGAGGAATTGCCCATCGGCAGGTTGTAGTCGAAGGCGATGCCGGCCATGAAGCCCTTGCCCCGCCGGCCCAGCACGTCGTTGTGCCGGATTTCATCGCAGCCGCGGATGCAGCGGTCGCAAAGAATGCAAGCCTCGTGATCCACCGCGATTACCAGCGATGAATTGTCCTGCCCGCGTGGAGAAAGCCGGCGCGGAAAACGCGGCTGCGAGACGCCTTCCAGGCGAGCCATCGTTTCCAGCTCGCAGTCGCCGGAATGCCGCTGCCGCGCGCACGGACTCGGATGGTCCGACATCAGCAATTCCACCAGCGTGCGCCGCGCTCCGATCACCTTTTCCGAATTGGTGACCACTTTCATATTGTTCTCGGCCGGCCGCACGCAGGAAGCCGCCAGCACGCGCCCGCCCACGTCCACCAGACAGACGCGGCACACCCCCACCGGCGTCTCGTTCTGCGCGTGACACAGCGTGGGGATGGGAATCCCGTTCATCCGCGCCGCGTCGAATACCGTGGTGCCTTCCGGAACCGTTACCGGCATGCCATCGATAGTCAGCGTGACGTCGCTCATAGCGCCCTCTCCTCGCGCATCGGACAAACTCCTTCCGGACACCGGTGCTCGTAAACGTGAGCCTCTACCTCATCGCGGAAATGCTCCAGCACCGAACTCAGCGGCATATGCGCGAACTGGCCCAGGCCGCAAATCGATGCCAGCTTCAGCGCTTCGGTCAACTCGTGGATCAATCCCATGTCCGCGGCCGAGCCCTTACCCCGCGTCCAGCCCTCCAGGATGTCCACCAGTTTCTGCGATCCCATCCGGCACGGAACGCACTTCCCGCACGATTCGTTGCGGAAGAATCTTGTCGAGTTCAGGGCCATGTCCAGCATGCAGGTTCCCTCGGCGCAGATCACAATGGCGCCCGAACCCAACATGGAACCAACCGCCGCCAGCGACTTGAAATCCAGCGGTACCTCCTGCATCGAGGCGGGGAGGTACCCCGACGAGGGGCCGGATGGCGCAAAGGCTTTCAATTTCTTCCCACCGGTGATTCCACCCGCCAGATTGAAGATTACCTCCGACATCGGCAGCCCCATGGGGATTTCGAAAATTCCCGGATTCTTCACGTCGCCGCTTATGCCCACAAACTTCAGACCCGCCGCGCCACCCTGTCCTTGCGCCTTGTACCACTCCACTCCGTTCATCAGAATTTGCGGCACATTGGCGAAGGTCTCCACGTTGTTCAGCGCTGTCGGCTTGTTGAACACGCCGCTAAACACCGGGAAGGGCGGCTTGTTGCGTGGTTCGGCGCGCTTACCTTCGATGGCCTCGATCAACGCGCTCTCTTCCCCGCAAATGTAACCGCCGGGGCTGACGAAAATCTCCAATTCAAAGGAAAGATCCGAGCCCAGTATGTTCGCCCCCAAAAGGTTTTCCTGGTAGCAGCGATCGATCTCGTGCTGCAGAATGTGCTCCTGCGCCACGTACTCGTGCCGGATATACAGAAAGCCCTTCTGCGCCCCGGTCACCAACCCGGCGAGGATCATGCCTTCGATTACCAGGTTGGGAAGATGTTGCAGGATGAAGCGGTCCTTGATCGTTCCAGGCTCGCTTTCGTCCGCGTTGCACACCACGTATTTTTCCGGACCCGGCGCCTTGCGCACCAGCTCCCATTTCAAGCCGGTCAGAAAGCCCGCGCCACCCAGGCCCGGGAGCCCCGCGGCTTTCAACTGCGCGATCAAGCCATCGTAATCGCGAGTCTTCACCAGCTTTCGCAGCGCGCCATACTTCTCGGAATTCTTATAGGGATCCGAACCCAGATCGCCGGCGCTTCCATGCGCTTCCATCTGCTTGAGCTCGCTTCCGCCCAAAGCCGTCAGCACCAACGCCTCCGCTTGTGCCGCCGTGACATCGCGGTAAATGTGATCGTTGATGGAAATTGCGCAAGCCCCGTCGCATTGGCCCAGGCAGGAGACTTCGCCGATGGTCACATCGCTTTCTTGCATCGCCTGGAACTTCTGCTTCAGTCCCACACGCAGTGCATCGGCGCCGCGCAGGTGGCAGGTCATGTCCGAGCAGACCCGCAGGTTCACCTTGGGAGGAGGCTTGAGATGGAAATGCGGATAGAAGTCCGCTACGCCGTGAATGCGGTACAGCGGAGTGCCTGTTCGCTTGGAAAGCGCCTCCAACTGTTCGCCCGGCAAGTACCCGTACTGTTTCTGAATCGCTCTCAGATCGTCGAAGATCAAGACGCTATCCCCTTCGCCTGTTTTCGTGTCGAGGTTTCATTATAGGTGAAGTCGCCGGGTTGTAAAAGAGGTTTGTCGCCACCCATGCGGCGGGACCCCCATTGACATCCGGTACCCAGACAGGATATAAGCATACACTGGTCCATGAAAAAAGGCATAATCCCTGCAACACTGCTTGGCTGCCTCTTGGCGGCCAACCTTCAGTCTGCCGATACACCCGAACCATCGAAGTATACAGGACCTGGGTCGTGTAGTTCACCGGCCTGTCATGGGGGTGTGCAGGCCCGAGACGAAACCACGGTCATGCAGAACGAGTACAGCACTTGGGTGGTGCGCGACAAGCATGCGCACGCCTTCACTGTGCTGTCGAACGATGTGGCGAAGCGCATGGCCGAGATCATGAAGCTGCCCAAGGCGGACACCGCGCCCCGGTGTCTGGCTTGTCACGCACTGGATATCCCGGCCGAGCAGCGGGCGCGTACTTTCGATCTCACCGACGGCGTCGGCTGCGAAAACTGCCATGGCCCGGCATCGGCCTGGTTGGGGCCGCACACCACCCGCGACTGGAAGTACGATAAGTCGCTCGAACTTGGCATGTACAACACGCGCAATCTGATCAAGCGCAGCGAAAAGTGCCTCTCATGCCATCTCGGAAACGCCGAGAAAACCGTGGATCACGAATTGATCGCCGCCGGTCACCCGGATCTGTACTTCGAGCTCGATTCTTTCATGTCGGTGATGCCGCCGCATTGGAAGGAAGTGGACAAAGACCCTTGGTTTGGCGTCCGGGCTCTGGCCGTGGGTCAGGCGGTCCAACTGCGTGAACAGTTGAAGCGCGTGGCTCGGGAATCCACCGGAGGAATCTGGCCGGAATACGCCGAGCTGGATTGCTTTGCTTGCCACCACAGCCTCACTGCCGCGAAAGATAGTTGGCGGCTGAAGCGCGGTTATCCGGACCGGCGTCCTGGGAATCCACCGTGGAACTTGTCCCGTTACGTGGTCTTCAAGCGTGTGATTCAGGAAGCGGATCCCGGCGCGGCCCGTCAACTCGAAGCCGAAAACGCCAAAGTTTTTTCGCTGGTGACGGCGCTGAACTCCGATCGCCGCCAGATCGCCTCGCAGGCCACCAGTACCTCGGAGATCGCTAATCGCCTGGCGGAAACGCTGTCGAACATGAAGTTCGATTCGGCCATGACTTTGCGCCTGATGAAGGGCATCGCCGGGGATGGCGCCACCATCGCCGAACAAGGGGAGCGCGCGGCGGAGCAAGCCACTATGGCGCTCGATTCGCTGTTTATCGCCTACGTCCAGAATGGAAACCACCCGGGCAATGAACAGCAGATCCGGTCCGCCATCAAGGGCCTGTTCCAGCAACTGGAGAACCCTTCGTCGTATGATGGTTTAAAGTTCGCCCAGGCAATGAGATCATTGAGTTCGTTGGTGTAGTGAAGGCGCAGGTGCAATCGTGAAGTATCTTCGGACCAATACCGTTCGGAACGTCTCTGTTACTTTCAGCGTGCTCGCGCTCGGCGCACTATTTTTCACCGCCCCAGCCCGGGCCGCCGACGATCCGGTGGCCGATGCAAACGCCGGCATCACCGGCCCCATTCTCACTGCCGCCGATGTGCAAGCAGTTGTGGCGAAGGTCGCCGCTTCCGTGGGTCTGCCTTTTACCATCGCGGTCACGGACCGGCAGGGTGATGTTTTGGCTGTCTATCAAAAAGCCAATGCGCCCGCGCTGGCCCAAGCCAACTTCGGCGTGATGGCCGATTCCAAGGATGTGGCCATCGCCTTGGCCCGAACGGCCAGCTTCTTCAGCAACAGCCAGGCGCCGCTGTCCTCGCGAACCGTCCGCTACATCAGCGGTATCCATTTCCCTCCGGGCATCATGTTCACCGGGAGCGCGGCGCTCTATGGAATCGAGAACACAAATCGCGGCTGCCCGTTTTTCGCCAATTTCATCCCCGGCCAGGAGGTCCCGCCGTCCATGAAGTTGGATGGCACTCCCGGCCTCGGAATTCTCACCGGCAAAGCGGACCTTCTGGACAGCGACCCCTTTGCCGTTAATCCCGGTGGTGTTCCCTTGTTCAAGAATGGGAACACTCTGGTCGGTGGAGTGGGCGTGGCGGGCGTTCCGCCCGATATTGCCGAGTACGCGGCGTTCAACGGTTTCGCGCTGTTTCCTCTGAATCCTATCCCCGACCCACAGGTGGTCTTCATCGATGGAATTGCGCTGCCCTTCGTCGACAATACGTCACCGCCCTCGGGAGTTTCCGCCGGCACGGCTGACGGAAGTTATTATCTCGGCCCGATCGACGCTCCGAAATCCGCGCCTGAAGGCTATATGGTGGCGCCGCACGCTGGCCCGGTTGGTGGGCTCAGCGCGGACGAGGTCCGGCAGATTGTGGAGAACACCATCGCGCAGGGCAACCGGACCCGCGCCGTCATCCGCCTACCGCTGGGGACCCGTGCGAAATTCGTAATCGCGGTCGCCGATCTCGATGGCCAGTTGCTGGCTCTGAATCGCATGCCCGACGCCACCATTTTCAGCATCGATGTCGCTGTGGCCAAGTCGCGCAACGTCATCTTTTTCAGCGGACCGAATCGCACCGATGCCGATTTGCCGGGGCTTCCCATGGGCACCGCCGTCACCAACCGTACCATCGAATTCGGCACCGAGCCCCTTTATCCACTGGGTATCGACTTTACTTCACCCGGCCCGTTCTTCAATCTCTACAAATTCGACACCTTGAATCCCTGCACTCAAGGCTCCCAGGCGCCGAATCCCTATCAGAACGGCGTCGTCTTCTTCCCGGGCGCGCTTCCGCTTTATAGGAACGGCGTGCTGGTCGGTGGATTGGGAGTCAGCGGCGACGGCGTCGAGCAGGACGACTTCGCCACCGCCGCCGGCGCGGCCGGCTTCGAAGCCCCCGAATCCATCCGGGCCGACCATCAGATCCTGCGCGGCGTCCGCCTGCCCTACATCAAATTTCCGCGCAACCCCGTCGACTAAAAAACCGGGGACTGGCTACCGCTGTCCCAAGCCGAGATTACCCTGAAGGATTCCACCCCAGCCGGCCGGCGCGTGGATAGTGCTGCCTGTCCGGTTTTTCCCTCCGCTCCACCCTCTGCCCGTTTCCGCACCCCCAATCGTCATACCTTACGGATTGGAGTGTCCCACCCATGAGAATGCTACCCGCCGCCCTGCTCATTTGCTTCTCCTTCGCCCAAGCCGATCCGCCAACACTGATTCGCGTGCACCGCGGCGCGGGAATCGTACAGCCCTATGTGGACGGAAGAACCGCGGTAATGGTTCTGGGGATAGCGTCAGTCTCCAGTCTCCCGGAACCATGGCTCATTGAGGCGCACGACTCGTTCGAAAGCATCGAGCAAGTCGACAGAGCGCTCTCGAACCTGTCGCCCGTGCGCGATCCAGGCGCCCCATATGAGTCGGATGACATCTTGCCCTCCGCCAGGACCATGACCGCCTTGTATCGCGTGGGTCTCAGCTACCGCCCCGACGAAGCCGAAAAAGTCCTGCCGAAGGCCCGCTATCTGATGGTCTCCATCTATCGTTTGCGACCCGGCGCGGACCCCGGATTCGCCGAGTTGGTCCGGCTGAGGCGCGCCCGCTACGACAGCATCAACCTCGATCGTCCCGAAATCGCTTACCAGGTGATTTCCGGCGCGGCCTCGGGGACCTACCTATTTCTCGCTCCGTTGGCTTCGCTCAAAACCCTGGACGACGGCTTGGCGAAATCGCCCGCATATGCACAAGGCGTCCGCCAAGCCGCGGCAACCGACGGGCAAAAGCTGGCCGCCGACGTGGAAATCGGCCACGAGATTTTGCTCTTCCGCATTGATCCCCGCATGAGCTACGTACCCGAGGATTTCGCCTCGCTGGACCCGGATTTCTGGAAGGGCAATAATCCAAAAAACCCGTGACGGCTTCGCTGTCCCAAGCCACAGTCATCCCGAAGGAAGTGTACTCGGCAAGTGGGCGGCGGCAGCGCTGCCGGTCACCGGTTTCTCCCCGCGGTTCCCATCCTCTGCGCCCGTGTTGTTACTTTTCGATGCTAGCCTCAGCACCAAACTTGATCGTGGAATCCACCGTGTAGACCCGAACCCCTGTTTGCAAAGGCCGAAGCATTTGCAGCACGATCCCGTCGCCCTTGGTCTTCAGCTCAAAGTGGGAGCTTCCCTGATGCTGCACTGGAAACTGCCTCGCGCCGAACGGCGGAATCTGGACCTCGACAGCATGCGAGCAAACCGGAGTCAGCATCGGAGCCTCAGGTACCGAATATAGATTCCCGGCCGAATAGCACAGCGATACCTTCGTCGCTTGCTCCGAGGTGTTCACCACGGAAACAATGTCGCCTGCGATCTCGGAAACGTCGCCGGAAAACCACGGATTGCGAACTGGATAAGCAATCTCGCGCTTGGTCGTTCGCAACTGGTTCTCAACCACGCATTCGGACGTGCCCGCCGCCGCAATCACCGGATAAAGCCGCGGCGACGGAACGATCTCCCGAACCTTCACCCAGGCGTCGCCGCTGTCGTCCTGAACATCCAACCGGTAACTGGCCTGTTCACCGGGATGCAAGTGGAACATAACTTGAGGATGCCCCACCAGCGCAACCAACGCCCCGCTTGCGCGGTGCGCCTCCATTTCCACCATCACCACCCGGTCCCCAAGATTGCGGAGATCCACGCTGGACCAACAACCCGATCCGCTGGGAAGCGACGCCAGAACGCTTTCGAACAAGCGTTCCTGCGGCTCGGCAGCGAATAATGCAGCAGCACACGCGAAAAGATAGAGAATCGGCGCAATCCGAGCCATGAGGCCTCTTCCCCTGTTATCGGCCGCCAAAACTCAAAACTTAAACAAATGTGTGTAGTACGCCGGGCGCTTGTGCCACCGTCAACCCGGCCAGCCAGGTCAAGAACTGCTGCACGGCCTCTTGCCGCTCCAAGCAATACCGCGCCGATGTTCGCTTGCAACGGCCAACACTAATGGTAATGTCCTCTCCGAGCGCGGAAAACGCGTCTTCATCGGTTGCATCGTCGCCCAGGTAAACCGAAAGAGCATCCGGGGTCCCCGACGTCTCCTTGATCCATCTCACCGCGCGACCCTTGTGCCAATTCACCCTAGGCCGGATTTCGAAAACCTTCCTCCCCAGCGTCATCTCAAAAAGACTACCGATGGATTCCACCGCCGTACGCACCATCTGGCCGATCTCGCCGCGCTTCCCCGGCGCCGCCCGCCGGAAATGAACGCTCGCCGACAGCACCTTGTTCTCTACTTCGACCCCTGGAATGTCATGCAGCCGTGTGCGAAGATGGCGCGCCAGCTCTCCCAACGCCCTGATCTGTTGCGCTGCCGCCGGCTCCACGAACTCCATCCCAGGTCCCTTGATTTCCAGCCCGTGATTGCCGGCATAGATGATGTTTTTCAGTCCCACGCGCTCCCGCAGATCGGATAGCGCGCGCCCGCTGATGATCGCCAGCGATACCCGGTCCTTTGCCGCCAGTTTGAGCAGCGCCTTCCGGGTCTCCGGCCCCATGTATGCCTTGTCCGGGTCGTTGCCGATGGGCGCCAGCGTCCCGTCGAAGTCCAGGAACAGGAAAAGTTGATGAGCGGCCGATACGTTGCAACTGATTTCCGAAAGATGCTCGAAGAGAGGCAGTGTCATTCCGTCAGGGCCGCCTGGTACCTCACCCTTTCCGGCAGCTCGACGCGGATTTCTGCCACCGCGCCGATCAGGTTCGCTGCCCAACGATAAATATTGTGTTCCTTGATCACGCGGCGCATCCGGCGCATGCGTTCGCGCCGCGCCCGCGGATCCATTTCCAGCGAATAGTGGATCGCCTCCGCCAGTTGTTCCGTATCGTACGGATTTACGATCAGCGCGTCCTGCAATTCGC
This sequence comes from Bryobacteraceae bacterium, assembly GCA_035632375.1. Classification (GTDB taxonomy): domain Bacteria; phylum Acidobacteriota; class Terriglobia; order Bryobacterales; family Bryobacteraceae; genus Palsa-89. Next base: position 23,127 of record DASQGY010000159.1, read on the forward strand.
GGCTCGCCCCGGTGAACAGGCTGAGAATCAGCGCGCCGCCCTCGTCGTCGCGAGACGCTACAAATTCTTTGGCTACCAGATTCATCCCGTCGTGCAGCGACGTCACCAGGCACAGGTCGGCGGCCCGATAAAGCGGTTCAATCTCCTGGTGATTGTGATGCCGCTTCAGGAACACGATAGGCTTCCAATGCTTGGTCTCGAAGCGGCGGTTGATTCGATTCGCCTCCGCTTCCACCTGTGCGATCAGGTCCTGATAGCGTTCGATATGCGTCCGGCTCGGCGCGCCGATTTGCACGAAACTGAAACGTCCCGCATACGACGAGTTCTTCTCCAGGAATCGCTCGATCCCGCGAAACCGCTCCGGAATGCCCTTGGTGTAATCCAACCGGTCCACGCCCACGCCGACGTACTCTGCCTGTATGTTGAGCTTCTTCATCACCGCCGCGCGCTCCTGCCGCCGCGCCTCGTGTTCGACAAATTGCGATGTCTCCTTGAAATCCACGCTGATCGGAAACGGCCGCACCAGGGTAAAATGGCCGCCCTTATTCACCGCGAATCGCTCCCACTCGATGCGCGATTCCAGCGTACGGTCGATCGTGTTCAGAAAATTGTTGCAGTGCGACTGTATATGGAAGCTGATCAAATCCGCTCCCAGCAGCCCTTCCAGCAGTTCCCGCTGCCACGGGCAGATCCCGAACGCTTCCGGATTCGGCCATGGAATGTGCCAGAAGATGGCCACTCGCGCATCGGGACGTTTTTCCTTGATCAGCCGGGGCAGCAGCGCGAAATGATAATCCTGAACCAGCACCACCGGGCTGTCCACGCCTTCCATCTCATCCAGCACCGCCTCGGCAAACTTGTGATTCACTCGCCTGTATGCTTCCCAGTCCTCCACGCGGAACACCGGCCGCGTATGCGCGATGTGACAAAGCGGCCACAATCCTTCGTTGGCGAAGCCGTAGTAATACCGCTCCTCTTCTTCCTTAGTGAGCCACACCCGGCGCAGCGTGTATTGTGGTTCGTCCGGTGGTACGCGCAACCGGTCGTGCGAATCCACCGTCTCGTGATCCGCATCGCCCGCCCCATTTGCGATCCACGTTCCATCGCAGGCGCGCAGGATCGGTTCCATCGCCGTCACCAGGCCGCTCGCCGGCACCACCGTCTCCACCGAACCGCCGCGATGCACGTGTTCGTACGGCTCGCGATTCGATACCACGAACAACCGGCTGCCCTCGAGCGTAGCTTGTTGGTAGACGCGCAGCCGCTCCGCGGTCCACAATGAAGCCGCCGCCTCGCGTAACCGTGCCTCTTCCTCCGCCGAAGCGCGCGCATCGCGCAGACTCGCCGCCAGGCTCGTCACTTCGCGGGTCAGCGGTTTGAACACGTCCTCGCCGGGGAGATCCGGGTTTGGCTCCGTGCTCCCGGCTCGCAAATCCTTCAACCATTGCGCCATCCGCTTGATCGGACGCTCCATGCTCCAGCGAACGATCAGCAACGTAATGCCCGAGATCAACAACATCTGAATCAGAACGTGCTTGAACGTGTCGCGCCAGATCTTCGCGCTCTGTGCGTCGATGTACGAGGCATCGTGAAAAACCGCCAGCGCCGCAATGGTCTGATCGCCCCGCCGCAGCGGCACGGCATACAGATGCATCTGGGCGTGATCGGCCTTGAAGAACCGTCCACCGCCGCTGCCGCGGAAAACCGCCTTGTCCACGGCCGGTAATTGCGATCCCAGGTGATCGGCCAGGCTCGGAGTAGTGAGAATCGGGTGACCCTGAACGTCGTAGATGGCCACGCCGGCCAACCGCTCCCGGTTGCCGAACCGCTCCACCAGACGCTGCAGGTTCGCCTCCGCGTCCTTGGCCAGCAACGGTTGCACAGTTTCCTGCAGACTCTCCGCCAGAACCTGCGCGCGTTTTTCCAGATCGTTCCGCCGTCCGCGCTCGTCCGCCTCCACCTGATAAAACGCGAACAGAACGGACACCACCGTAACGGCGACCACGAGAGAAAGAATCAAGCGTAGACTCAAGCGCATGCGCTTCCCCCCTTCTCCGGCTAGGAATTACCCGTTACGGCAGGTTAAATAGCACGGTACGTGCCAAGCTGCTCGCGCCCGGTAAGGCATTGACTTTGTTGAGTCTGGACTCGATCGCCCGGTGCCAATTCGGGCTCAGGCAACGAAATTTTTACTCAGTGGAAAGGACTTTCAGGCACCGGCACTTTCTGCTTGTGACCCATCGTGCTCAGTTCCGTCCCCCTTCACATCCGAGCCAACGGACGGTTCCTTCTCCCCAGGGTTGAGATAATTCTTCGCTGCGTCGACAAATTGCTCCACTATGGGCTTGGTGAATTCTGTTGGTGAGCCCACCATCCGCTCCACAATATATGCTCCCAACTGCCGGTAGCTCTCGAACTGCGTTTCGTCGAACCAGAGTTCTTCAGTCCCCTGTTGCGGGAACTTGGAGTCGAGCGATGAATAGTGCAGTACGTCGGTTGGTTCCTCGCCGGTGAGACAAGCCTTGATATACAGAATCTCACCGGCCGTTGCGCCCGGATCGGCACATTGATAGTCGATGGTCCCAACGGCACAATAGCGGTTGCGAGGGTCGCGAGCCCCAAATATATCAACCTTACTGAAGCGGATAGGAATGCCCAGATCCACGCGCGCCTTGCGCACCGCGTTGCCGAGATCTTCAAAGGTGTAGGATTCGTCCTGGCTCCCATCCACTACCACGATGGTCCGGCAACGCCGCAGCACCATCTCATACACACCGAGATTTTCGAAATGACCGCCATCGGATAAATAAACCCATCTGCTCTCGTCGCTGGTGCGTCCGAATGCTTCATTCAAGATGGGCAGGAAGGCCATGGTTGGTCCGTCCTTCGACCATTTTCCGTCGCCGTCCTTCCCGGGATTCGCCAGCCACCATCCCAGCCGCGCGTTGAACAAGGTCATTACTAGGCTGAGCAAGGCGGAGGAATGATATCCCATGTTGGGGCTGGCGGCAGCGCCTGAAATCGCCATGGCCGATCCCAGTGTGAACCCCATCGGCGTCGGGCGGCCTTGCATCGCATAGTGCCCGGTATTCTGATAACCGATTCGCGGGCTGCCCGTCCGCAGACGGGAAGCGGTGAAGCTCTCTGCCTTCCTCTGTTGCCACGCCAGATTCTTGCCGCCCACCAGGTTCAAGGCCATATTGACCACATGCAGCGGCTTATTCCCCAGAGCCGTCAGGGCGATGTTGTCCGATTCATCCAAATCGGTAAACTGGTTCGCGGTGTTCTTGCGATCGGGCCGCGATGCACCCAGATAGGTTCGCACCAGGCGAGCCCGATACATCGCATGCAAAGAAAAGCGATTGATATTGATAACCCAAGAGCTGATCAACGCCAGCGAAAGTAGCGCCAGCGAGAGCAGCGTCGCCTGCCCTAACGAACCAATCGCCTGAACCTCCGAAAACATCTGTATTAGTTCGTCGTTGGCCATGGCCAGTACCGCAACCAGCATCAGGAGGAAGACCGGCCCGGCCAGCTTCAAGGCAATATCCTTCGCCGTGGTTTGCGGCTTGCCGTCCTTCGAATTCCCGCGAAGGCCCGACAACGTTGTCGCGCTCTTGCCCAGCCAACTGGCCACGCCCCCAACCCCCAGCGTTGCCGCCGCTGCCATCAGCCGGTTGACGCCTTTTTCCAACCATCCGGGCGCTAGAATCACGGCCACGCTAAACACTAGCCACACTGCCATTACGATCAGCACCCACGCGGCGGAGCGCGCCCACCATTCCCGGTCGTTATCGTCCGAGATGTCGCCGGTGCAGCCAACCGCTATTATCGCCGCGACGTGAAACATCAACAGGACCAAGGGGGCCGCGACGCAGGTGTAAAGCTCCGGGCTGGCATTCATGAGTAGGTTCGAAACCAGGTAGCCCCCCCATCCCGCCACCGCCCCGCTGCCCGCCGCGCACAGTGTTCCAAATACGGCAAACTTCAGTTCAGCGCGCTTCCGCGCCAATAGCCCGATCGACGCCAACAGCGCGCCGGCCCCATAGACCACTGCGCCGAAAACAAGGAACTGCAGCCAGGTGTAGTTGACCTGTCCTTTCTGTATGTACCAGGCCCAATGCAGAGTCAGGAATAGCGCGCACAGAGTGAACGGCGTCAGGGCCAAAAATACGAAGCTTGTTTCGGTGCCTTTCGGAGGATGTGGATCGCCCTCCTTCGGCCGGTTGAGCGTCGGAATATGGAATCCAACGTAGGCTGCCGCCCAGGCGCCGGCGGCCACTCCCAGCCCGAGCGCGGCATTCATCAACGCGTCGCTCGCCTGGAATGTACTGGGATTCACTGCGATCTGGTAGATCAGCGGTAGAAACAGCACTGCCATAAACAGGGGGATCAGAATCAGCCAATTCAGAATCATGTTGCGCCCCACCGTCGCCACCAGCGTCCAGGTGTCCGCCGAGAGTGCGCCCATTTTCGGATTCAGGAAACGGCAGTACCTGCGCAGATATTGCAACGGCTCCGCCTCGGGATCTATCTTGGTGTCCTGGTTCCGCGACAGGGCATCCACTACACTCTCCGCGTCTTTTCCCGGCCTGGCCGCCCAGGCGCTGAACCAACTGCCTATATAACCGCCTCCCGACACCGTCGACAAGTAATCAAACTCGGTCAGTGGCGATTTTTGCTCGTCCCCCTTCTTGAACTTGATCTTTGCCTTCGCCAAACCCTGCAGCACGCCAAGGGCGAAGGTCGCGCTTCGAACGCCGCCGCCGGACAGGCAGAGCGCCGTTCTCGGTACATCGTGAAGGTTCTTGAAGAGCTCCTTTTCGACATTGTTCCGGATCCTTTGCGCGGGAGGAGTGTTGGGGTCCAGGTATCTCTCGGCCGCGTCCTGGAAATCGGATGACAACGGATAGCCGGCTTGCTCGAACTCCTCGGCCAACACCTCCCACATCTCCAGTGGTTCCTTGGCCTCCAGGTGCGCTTTCCGGTATGCCGTCATAAGCCCTCCTTCATACGCTCGGGCTTGTTGATAATAACACGCGTAGCGCGAGCGAATTTACGTGAAGTGGAGCCAATTATGGATTATGCAGACGCGGTTGTATCCGCCGGATTCCCACCGCCTCCTCCCCCGTCACTCCACCCGCATTCTGTGCCATGATGTTCGAAGCTTCTAACGTCATGCCTAACGCGTCCGAGCAGGAAAACTTTCGCCTTCAGGTCCGCTTCTGGGGGGTTCGCGGATCCATTCCCACGCCCATCGCCGAAAACCTGGGATACGGCGGCAACACCACTTGCCTCGAAGTGCGTACGCCCGCTAACGACATCTTCGTCATCGACGGTGGTACCGGCGTCCGCAACCTCGGCATCGCCCTGCTGCGCGAGTCCGCCGGGCAAACCCTGAATCTCCGCCTCCTGATGACTCACTTTCACTGGGACCACATTCAGGGACTCCCGTTCTTCGGGCCGCTGTACGCCAAATCGAACCAGGTCACGTTCCTCTCCGGCCTTTCGCCGCAAGCGGTGAAAGACACGCTCGAAGGCCAGATGGTAGGCCCCTATTTCCCGATTCCATTCCACTTCCTAGCCGCGCAAAAAGAGTTCCATCAAGTCGGCGACGGCGGCGCAGAGTATTCCGGCATCACCATCCGCCCCTTCCCCATGAATCACCCGCAGGGCGCTTTCGGCTACCGCTTCGAAGCCGCCGGCGCGGTAATCGTCCACGCATCCGACTTCGAACATGGCGACGCCCGTTTCGATGCCATCCTGCGCGAATACGCGAAAGACGCGGACGTCCTGATTTGCGACGCTCAGTTCACCCCCGAAGAATACGAAAACCGCAAAGGCTGGGGCCACAGCACCTGGCTGGAAGGCACCCGCATCGCCCGCGATTCCGGCGCCAAGCGCCTGGTCTTGTTCCACCACGCCCCTGAACACACCGACCAGGAAGTGGCCGCCATAGAAAGCGAGGCCCGCAGTGTTTTCAGGAACACCGACGCCGCCCGCGAAGGCATGTCAATCCGCGTCTGAAAAGTTTCCAACGGAAGAAGGCGGCGGAGCCGCAATCCACCCCTGAAACCTGGCACCTGACACCTAAAACCTAGCACCTAACACCTGGCACCTAGCACCTAGCACCTTGCCCCCGACCCACCATTCGAGTGATAATCGCGCTGGAGCTTTCATGGTCGGTCGCACTGTTCTCCAATATCAATTCATAGAAAAACTCGGCTCCGGTGGCATGGGCGAAATCTTCAAGGCTCAGGACACCAGACTCAACCGCTTCGTCGCCATCAAGGTGCTGCCGTCCGATAAGTCGGGCGATCCCGAGCGCCGCCGCCGGTTCATCCAGGAAGCCCAGGCCGCTTCCGCCTTGAACCATCCCAATATCATCACCATTCACGACATCGTGTCCGATGGCAACACCCAGTACATGGTGATGGAGTTTGTATCCGGCCGCACCCTGCTCGACCTGATTCCCACCGGCGGCATGCGCGTCTCCCAGGTATTGCAATACGCCACGCAGATGGCCGACGCGCTCACCACCGCCCACGCCGCCGGCATCATCCACCGCGACTTCAAGCCGGCCAACGTCATGGTCACCAACTCCGGCTTGGTCAAAGTTCTCGATTTCGGATTGGCCAAGCTCACCGAGCGTAACCCGGCCAGTCAGTTCGACCCCGATGCCACGGCCTCCGAGGCGCCCATCACGGTGGAAGGCTCCATCATGGGGACGGTCAGCTACATGTCTCCCGAGCAGGCCGAAGGCAAGCGCGTCGATGCCCGCTCCGATATCTTTTCGTTTGGCTCGGTGCTCTA
>DASQGY010000160.1:0-28649 GCA_035632375.1 Bryobacteraceae bacterium
GCCGTGGGACTTATCGCAGGCCTGGAGTGACGAGTTGGGCGACGTGCGGCAGGATCTTTACACTCTGGCGGATGGCCAGCCCGTAGATGCATCCCGGCGAGATTAGCCTCGCGAGTTTCCCGTTTGGCGATACCGCGGGGATGAAACTGCGGCCGGTGCTTGTGCTGGCAGGGCCGGTGGGACCCACGCGCGAGGTGCTGGTCGCGTACATCTCTTCAGTTCTACCTGCGGCGTTGATGCTTTCCGATTTGGTTTTGGATCCGGCCAGACCGGAGTTCCATTCCACCAATCTGAAGACCGCGTCCGTGCTCCGACTGCACAAGTTGGCCACTATTCATGCCTCGATGATCGCGCGTCATCTCGGCACTTTGCCGCAGTCACAGAAAGCAACCGTGGCTGGGAAGTTGCGGGACCTGCTGACCGCCTGGTGACGCAAGAAAATCGCTCGGTTAGGTGTGTGGCTGCGTGGCTTGAGGTTCAGTAGCCTGTCACCCAACTAGTCCCTTAGCAGAGTTCAAGCTCCACGCCGTCATCGTGTTCTGCGCCTCCGGCACGATGGACCTGTAGTATTTCCACGAGCCAGTCGAATGCCGTTTTGCCCTCGTCCGCTTCGGTCCTTGCGAGTTCTTCAGCAACCCGGCCTTGTTTGCCGGAGTGACACTTCGCCAGTCGTGACTGAGGTTGGCGAATCGTTTCGGGATACCCGAGCCGTTCTCGGGAGAGAGCGGAGTTCTCCCAGCGCAGAACGAAACCTTGCGCACCTTTGTCCCAAAGTCGATCGATCTCCGGTTTGGATGGCTACGGACATTTATCAGGACTAGCGCTATCGCCCACTTGGATTACAACGGGCTGCGTGATCACTCTGCTGGTACAATTCGGCGGTCCTTGCGCTACGATTCCGTTGATTTGAAACCGCCGTTCAGCAAAAATGGAGGGCCACCGGCGTAGAGAAATGATTGCCGGCAGATTGCCAATGGCAAACGACACCGAACGGTTCAGGACTTCGGAAGAAAGGTGATCATCAAAGTGAAGAAGGGATACGCCGAGTACAGCGGCGATGGTAAGACCGTCACGATCAAGTATGACGACAGTCCTATTCGGAGCCCAAGAAAGCCAAAGTAGCGTAAGGTGTCCTGATCGATCCGACCTGCAACAGATCCTCAACGCACTTTTCAGACACTACCCATCTCTCAGCAACCGGCTAAATAAATGATGGCAAGGCGCAAACCGCCCTACATTGTCGCCCCGCTTCTGTCGATGGTTTGGACGATATGGCCACTCTGATTAGGCGAACTGTAACTATCGCAATCACCGTTCTAGTACTAGGTTTATCCGGGTTTGGGCAGGCCCCTGAGAAGCCCCAAGCGGCAACTTCGCAAAAGGAGAAGACGCTGCTCGCGGCGGTCACCGAATCGCAGCAGTGGAAGCCCACCGATCCACGGGTCATCAAGGCTTATACCGATCTCGGCGACTTCTACGCTTCGCAGAGCCGCTACGCGGAAGCCGACAAGATTTATTCCAAACGTCTCGAGTTCGTCGAGGATGCGCTAGGCCGCGCGAACCCGCAGATCATTCCCGCCATCAAGGACGTCGCACGCGTGAATTTTGCACAGATGAAATACGCCCGCACCGTGGAAATGCTGGAGCGGACGTTGCGCATCATGGAGCGCGAATACGGCGAACAGGATCCGAGGCTGGTACCGGCCATCGACGACGTGGCGCAGGCGCTGCAAGCCGACACCCGGTATCAGGACGCGGAGAAATATCTGCGGCGCGCCATCGTCATTCGCGAGAAGATCGCCGGCGCCGATAGCCCCGAGTTGGTTCCCGATCTCAGCCAACTGGCCAGGATGTATGTTCTGCGCAAGAGCTTCGCGCAAGCTGCAACCGTTTACCACCAGGTGCTGAAGATCCAGCAAAAATCGCTTCCGCCGAATCATCCGGAACTGCTGCCGACCTTGGACGGACTGGCCACTCTGTCGCTCGAACAGAAGCAACCAGCCGACGCCGAGCCGTTGCTGCGCCAGACCCTGGCCATCCGCGAAGCCAACCTGGGGCCCATGCACGTCGAAGTCGCGAAGAACATCGACCGTCTCGGCGAGCTCTACGTCGGCGAAAAGAAATACGCCGAGGCTGCGCAGTGTCTGGAGCGCTCGGTCTTCATCTGGATGAAAGCCGCTGGATCGGAAGGCGGCGAGCTCACCGGCAAGTATCAGAAGCTGGCGGAAGTTTATGCCGCGCTGAACCGGCCGGTGGACGCCGAGCCGCTGGTGCGCCAGGTCCTGACTACCCGTGAGAGTGAAACGGTAGCCAGCCTCAATACCCTGGCCTCCATCTATATCGCCCGCGACAATCTGATGGAAGCCGAGCCCCTCTACCGCTTGTCCATCGCCATTCTCGATAAAAAAGGGAACTTGACGGCGCGCCGCACTGTGCTCATGCCCATTGACCCCACTATCGAGCTGCTGGCCGACACCGCCATCGATTATGTGGAGCTACTCAAGAGGCTCAGACGTAAGTCGGAGGCAAACAGGCTCGAAGCGCGCATCCGCGCCATGGTCGGCAAGAACTACAAAAAGCACCAAGGTTGACCAGTAGGGCGCGCCCGGGTATCAATTTCATTAAACACTGGTCAAACATACCAGCCTGGGCGCTGGGCATTGCCCGTAACTGACTGTCTCCCAGTCAATTCAAGAATGGCATTTCCATTGCATCTGCAAAGGCATGAGAGTCGCCCCGTTGATGATTACACTATTAATCGCCGCCGGGGGCGCATTTGCTGAACTGAACCCTGTCGTCGGCGAGGCCATCCAGGAACCGCTCCAGGCGAGGTCTCGTCATACGCAAGGTGTTCGAAAAGCGCAGCTACACGCACAATTGAGTCGCATCCTGCCGACCCACGATACGTCGCGAGGCCTGGTAGTCGAGATCCCCGAGTCTGTGCTTGGCCGCTCCGGTAAGCTGCTTGATTACATCTCGAAGCGCCTGGAACAAATCGCTGCACTGCTCCCGCCCGACGTGGTTGTGAGCGTGAACGGTTATGGCCAACAGGCTGCGGCGGTGCGCCAAGTGCTGGTGGATAACGATGAATCGCCGCGCGAAATCGAGGTTGCCTTTGTTCGGGCGCCACACTCGGTGGAGATTCTAATCAGTGGCCCAGGTTTGGGCCCGAGTAGCCTGCCTGCTCGTGTCCTCACCGATTAGCTTTTTGCGGGAAACTTCACAGGCTAAAGCCTGTGCTACCTCTGATAACTGCTGATACGCGTGGTAGCACCGTCTTTAGCCTGTGGGTTCCAGGGCGCTATCGGAAAAGAAAATACAGGTAGTGGCGCTGCTCGGCAGAAGCGCCACTACCTGTCACACAAGGAGACTCTCGCACTTCGAGGGAAGTGCAATTTCTTTCACTGGCCTGGCGCAGGGTTCGGAATTGAACCAATCCGCCAAGCTCTCATCTGTCACCCGGCGGCGAGCCATAATGCGGCGCCGCCAGCCAATTGCGCGGGGCAGGCACCGCGCGACATGCCAAAATGCCGGTAACGATCTTGGTTCCCGCAGCAGGCATCCGCCCAGAACCAGCAGATCGCGGCCCGTAGTCGGCCGCCAAAAACGCCGATACAGTCCGCCGGTCATATTCTTGATGCGCATCAGGAAGCGATTCTTCACCGAATGCATGTTCAGCACCCCGGGCACCGCGCGCCGGTTGCCGGGATTCACTCGCCGGACGTGGTAACCCTCCGCGCCCGGAACATACAGACAACGCCAGCCCAGCAACTGCGCCCGCCAGGCCACGTCCGCGTCTTCGCGATACGCAAAAAAGTCGGGATCGAAGAAATTGGCGCCATCGGCGACATCGGCCACCATCTCCCGCCGGTACAGCGCCGCGGCAGCGCTCGCTCCAAACACGTATTCCATCTCTCGAAAACGGCCGTCATCCGGCTCGTGCCAGCCCCGGTCGAAATGCCGCATCGCGGGCGTGAAGTACAATCCGGCGGAATCGATCAGCGGTTTCTCCAGCGGCTTCAGGTCGCGGCCCGTAGCCAGCAACCGGCCGCATATCGTGCCCACCTTCGGATCTAACTGGCCGCCTTCCACTAATTGCTCGATGAACCCAGGCATCAGCACCACGTCGGGATTCAGCACCAGCACCCAGTCGCTCTCACCGGCCGCGATCGCCTGATTCTGCGCGGCCGCGAACCCCACATTCTCGTTGTTGTAGATAACCCGGACGCGGTCCTCGTAACCGGCCAGAATCCCGCGCGTACCGTCCATCGACGCGTTGTCGACAACCACTACTTGAATCGGATGATTCTGCCGCAGCACCGATTCCAGGCAGGGTTCGATGAACTCTCGCGTGTTGTAGGTCACAATGGTGACGGAAACAGTAGTCCGCATGACAGTAAAGATCGGATTAGCTGCCTCAAAGACCCCCACCGGCAGCTTTTCAACTACACTCAAGCTGGCAGGAGCAAAATAATTTTCCGGGCCTGTAGTTGCAACAGGATGCCAGGGAGTCTTTGAGCAGGTATCAGGATTTTAACCAGGAATGTCGTCGTTTTCATTGGGCAAAGAACTTTCGGGCATCCTCCAGAAGGACCGGGCTACCATGACCCTCCAGGACCAGGTGGCTCAGTTGTTCCAGGAAGCCCGCGATGACGTGTATCGTTATTTGCTCAGCCTTGGGCTTTTTCCGCCGCAAGCGCAGGAAGCGACCCAGGAAGTTTTTCTCCGCTTATACGTGACGCTGAAAAAAGGCGAGGACATCCAGAGCCACCGCGCCTGGATCTTTCGCGTGGCGCACAATCTCGGATTGAAGCTGCGGGCCAAACAGAATCAAGCGCCGTTCGATCCGGAGCTGGAGCTGCGGATGGTGGCGCCGGAAATGAATCCGGAGCAGACCGCGCTCGATCGCGAACAGAAATTGCGTTTTCATCAAGCCATTCAGCGCTTGTCGGAACAGCAGCGGCGCTGTCTGTTTCTGCGGCTGGAAGGTTTGCGCTACCCGGAAATCGGAGCGGCGCTTGGAATCAGCACGTCGGCAGTGGGCGAGTTTTTGCGCCGCGCCGTCAACAGATTGAAGAAGGATGAATTATGAGGAGGCCTCTGATGCGCCACCTGGAAGACGAACAGTTGCTCCGCTATGCCGATGGGGAATTGCCGGCTCGCGGAGTTGGTCAGGTCCGTTCCCATCTCGAAGCATGTTGGCAGTGCCGCGCCCAGCTTGAAGAACTGCACGAAACCGTTACCCAGTGTGTCGGCTATCGCAAGAACGTTCTGCAGCGCCACCTTCCGCCTCCGCCCGCTCCCTGGACCGATATCTATCAACGCTTCGCCGAAGTGGATGCGACGCTTGCCCGCCCCAGTTTGCTCCAACGCGCCGTGAATGCGCTCCGCTGGCCAGTAGAAAATCCCCGGCGTTGGGTACCTATCGCCGCTGCTTTGATGATTATCTGGGGACTGTTCTATCGCGTCCGCCTGATGCCTTCCGTCCAAGCCGCCGAGTTGCTGCGCAAAGCCGTGGTCGCCGCCGACGCTCGCCCCGTGAAACAGCACCGCATTGAGATTCGAACTCGCGGGCATCGTCTCACCCGAACTACCGGTCAGAAACTGGCCTCCAATCCAGCCGACACTCAGACGCTTCAGTCGCTTCAAGCATTGTTCACCGCCGCCAACTACGATTGGAACGATCCGCTCAGCGCGAAATCGTACCAGGCCTGGCGCAGTCAGCTCAACGATAAGAAGGACGAGGTTGTCCAGGAACAGGATTCCATCCGCGTTCGAACCGACACCGCGTCCGGCGAAATGAAGGACGCCAGTCTCACGCTGAAAAAGCCCGATCTGCAGCCGGTCCAGGGCCGCTTCGAATTCCGCGATGGCGAATGGGTAGAGATCACCGCCATCGCCGACGAATCTGCTCCGTCCACGGAGGCCGCCGCGGTAGGCGCCACGCCCGAGCCTCACGCCACTCTGCCTTCGAGCCCCGCGCCCAACACCATCACCGCTCCGTCTGTCGCGCCAACTATCGCCGACGAACTGCACGTGATCGCCGCTCTCCACCAGGTGGGCGCCGATCTGGGCGATCCCCTCGAGATCCAGCGGACCGCTTCTGAAATCCTGGTCTCCGGCACCGGCATCGCTCCGGCGCGCCAACAGGAGATCCAGGAGGCCATCGGTTCGCAGCCGCGTGTATCGGTTCGCTTCTCCAACTCCGCTCCTGACACGGTTCGCCCGCAGCGGAGCACTGCCGAAGCGCCCGCCGGGGCCGACCTGCGTCAGATGCAGTCTCGTGTCGCCGAACAGATCGGTGGCCGCGCCAATTTCGAGCAGCTCGCGACGGAAGTCCTCGATCTCAGCGAGCCGATGATGTCCCGCGTCTACGCCCTGCGCCGCCTGGCCGAGCGATTCCCCGCTGATGCCGTGGAGCAACTCGCCGCGCCGGATCGCCAACTGCTGCGCCAACTCCAGCGCGAACACATCGCCGCCCTTCGCCAGCAGACCGCGGAGCTTGACCGCCTTTTGAAGCCTATGCGCGCGCGAGGCTCCGGCGGCAACACGTCCGCGGCTATCTCCGCCACCACCTGGCAGCCTGCTACCGAAGAGCTTTTCCAATCCGCCCGCCGCGTGGAGAAACTGCTCGCTGTGATCTTCGGCGCAGCCCCGAGCGATTCCGCGGACGACCAACTCCCCGGCCAATTGCTTTCCAGCCTCGCGCAGTTACGCGCTAAGGTGGATGTGTACGAACGCCTCTCGACCAAAATGGAGAGATAAATGAACCGCGGCCGAGCCTTCGCGCTCGTCCTCGCGTTTTTGGCCGCACTCGTGCCCGCCGTGGCCGATAATTCCGGGCAAGTTTCCGGCGTAATCCTCGATCCTTCCGGCGCAACCGTGCCCTCCGCGATGATCACCGTGGTCAACGAAGACACTGGCCTGCGCCGAGTTGTCGCCTCGCAACCCGACGGGGGCTACGTGGTCTCGTCCCTGCAACCCGGCTCTTACAAAATCACCGTCCGCAAGCTTGGATTCCGCACCATGATCCGCTTCGGCGTGAAACTCAACGAATCCTCGGACGCGCGTGCGGATTTCAAGCTGGTGGTTGGCAGCCTGCAAGAAACCGTGACTGTCGAAGGCTCCGCTCCGATCCTCCAGCATGAGGAGGTATCGGTCTCGACAGTCGTCACTCGCGATGAGATTGAAAATCTTCCGGTCGGCGGAGGCGGCCTGCTAACGCTTCTCGAGTTCTCCCCCGGCACTGTGGTGACGCCCGCCACTCGCGGCGAAGCCGGTCAGTTCACCGTCAACGGACAGCGCCCCAATACGCACTACTTCATGGTGGATGGCGTCAGCGCGAATTCAGGCGTCGGCGGCGGCGGTCTGCCGGCGCAATCCACCGGAGGAACCTTGCCCGGATTCTCCGCGTACGGCAGCCTGGACAGCCTGGTCTCGCTCGACGCGCTGGAAGAGCTGCGCGTCCAAACCTCCACCACCATGTCCGAGTTTGGCCGCATGCCCGGCGCTCAAATTTCACTCACCAGCCGCTCCGGATCGAACGCGTTCCACGGATCACTGCTCTACATCTTCCGCCATGAAGCGCTGGGTGCCAACGATTGGTTTGCAAATCGTCACGGCGACCCGCGCGCCGACCTGCGCGAGAACAACGTCGCCGCCACGCTCGGCGGACCCGTCTGGCGCGATCACACATTCTTCTTCCTGTCCTATGAAGCCATGCGCCTGCGCCAGCCTTTCGTTTTCAATCAGCCTGTGCCCACGCTGGCGGCGCGCGAGAATTCGCAGGTTGCGGCCGGCCCTCTCCTCAGCCTTTTTCCTGTCCCCAATGGACCGGAGTTGGGCAATGGCTTGGCCCAATGGACGTCCGGAATCAGCCGGCCATCTCGGCTCGACACAGGCGCCGTGCGCGTGGACCACACTTTCGGCTCTCGCGTCAGTACCTTCGGACGCTACAGCGAGTCGCCGTCCTCCACAGAGTTCGGAAGCCAGCCGGTGAACTCGCTCGATCTTCGCTACCGCAGTGCGACCGTGGGCCTGGACCTTCGCGCGCGCTCCAATCTGCTTCTGAACTTGCGATTCAACGCATCGAACGCGACCTCGGATTCCGTTTGGGGGCCGGGCGGGCCTACTGCGCCACCGGCTTGTTTTCTCGAACCCACCACTCAGTTTTTTCTCAACACCCCGGGCATCTGCGATTATTTGGTTCGGCTGACCATCGCCGGCGTGGGTCAGGTAACCGCGGGATCGGAGGGCCATCGCAGCCAGACCCAATACCAAATCGCTCCCTCCGGCGCATGGGATATTGGAAAGCACTCCATTCGTTTTGGTGCGGACTACCGCCGCCTGGCCCCAAAACGACGCGATGCCACCGGCTCCATCAGCCTCCTCGCCGACACGGTTCAGGATCTCGCTCCCAGCAGCAGCCGGTTCTGGACAGCCAAGTCCGACCCGCGAGACCTCTCCGCCGTGCTGGAGGAAATTTCGCTGTTCGCCCAGGATACCTGGCGCGTGACACCTCGTTTGACCGCCATCTTCGGATTGCGCTGGGAAATCAGTCCTGCTCCGCAATTCAGTTTGCCGGCGAACTTCATCGATCCTGTAACCGGCGCGCTCCTGCCCTCGCAGCAATCCATCTGGCAGTCGACCTACGCGAATTTCGCACCGCGCTTCGGCTTCGCCTGGCAAATCGGTAATCGCGCCCGTACCGTCATCCGCGCCGGCGGCGGATTCTATTTCGACTCCAGCCTCAGCTTGGCCACCGATCTGGTCAACGATGGTCCGCTGAATGTCACCGATTACTCCAGCAGCAGGAACGCCCCATTCCGCAAACTGGACCTGCAGTTCGGTTTTCTCCCCGGTCTCCGCCTTCCGCGAATAGAACAGTGGAACGGCTCGGTCGAGCATGCTTTCAGCGATCGCGACTTGCTGTCCGTCGGCTACGTGGGTTCATCGAGTAGCAATCTCATCCGCCGTGAAGTCGGTGGACCAGGTAGCACGGTGTCGCTCTTGGTCGCCCTCGCCACCAATCACGGCACGTCCGAATACCACGCTCTCAATGCGCAATATCGCCGCCGCCTCACGCGCGGACTGCAAGCCCTGGTTTCCTACGCCTGGTCCCACTCCATCGACAACAGTTCCACCGACGCCGGTCTCTATTGGGCCGCGCCCGGGTTCACTCCGGCCGCCGATCGCGCCACTTCCGATTTCGACGTCCGGCAATCGCTCACCGCCGGATTCACCTACGAGACGCAAGGGCACTCCAAATTCCTACGAGGCTGGGCCCTCGACGGAACCTTTCGCGCCCGCAGCGGATTTCCCATCAACGTGCTGAACGCCGAACAATTCCAGGGTGTCGCCTACCAAAATATCTCCCGCCCCAATTTCCTCGGCGGCGTACCCGTCTGGATTTCGGACCCCAGCGCGCCCGGCGGCCAAAGCATCAATCGCGCCGCATTCAAGACCGTCCCGCTCTCGCCCCTGGGCGATCCGCAGCAGGGAAACCTGGGCCGCAACGCCCTGACCGGCTTCGGCATGACCCAACTGGACCTCGCCCTCCGCCGCGAATTCTTCAACCGCGATCAGCGCTCGCTGCAACTCCGCATAGAAGCATTCAACACCCTCAATCACGACAATTTCGCCGACCCAATCCGCTTTCTCTCCAGTCCCCTGTTCGGCCAATCCACCTCAATGCTGAACCTGATGCTAGGCACCGGCAGCCCCAGCAGCGGCCTGGCCCCAATCTTCCAAGCCGGTGGCCCCCGCTCAATCCAAATCTCAGTAAGATCTAAGTTCTAGAGGTGCCTTTTCCATGTGCCGTAGCATCAAAGTCCTCCGCCGCCCGGAAGCCCCGGTGACGCCCGAGGAGATCTCCGCCGCCGCTCTCCAATTCGTCCGCAAAGTAAGCGGCTTCCAAAAGCCATCAAAGATCAATCAAGCCGCCTTCGACAGCGCGGTCCAAGAAATCGCCGACGCCACAGACCGTCTCCTGAAATCCGTAACACACCGCGTGTCTCCCTAACGCCCCTTCATCTCAAACTCATCCAACGTCCGCCCATCCAGCGCGATCGCCGTCACCTTCACCACCCCGCCCTCCACATGTATCTTCACGAAATGCTCCGTACTAACCGCCTTCACCGTGATCCCCGCCGCCGGCTTATCCACATCGTAAAGCGGCGCACCGCCCCCGCCCGTCACCACGTAATGAATCCCGTCCTTCAAATAATGCTGATAGTTATGATCGTGCCCAAAAAATCCCGCGGTCAGCTTGTATTTCTCAAACAGCGGAATCAGCGCCGTCATCTCCGGATTGCTCCCCTGCCGCCGCGACACAGCCGTGATCGGCGGATGGTGCGCAATCACAAATCGAAACTCCGCCGATTGGTTCTTGGCCAGGTCTTCCTCCAGCCAATGCTTCTGCTGCGCCCAAAAGGTTTCTTTCATTGCAGAATCGACGCCCGCGTTGCCAATATCGCTGTTCAGCACGATGAAGTGGTTCTTGCCCCAGTTGAACGAATAATAAGGCGGGCCAATCTGGAAAAACTCGTAGAACTGCCGGTTATTCCGTTCGTGATTGCCCAGCGACGGAAAGAAGACGGTCTCGCGCAGTAACTCGCGCTCGATTCCGAAGAACAGCGGCCACTGCGCGGTATCCAATCCGTTTTCCACCAGGTCTCCGGTGTGCAGCACGAAATCCGGCTTGCCGCTCTTCACCACAGCCGCCACGATGCGCCGATGCATGTCGTGCCGCGTCCGCGTATCGCCGTACACCACGAAATCGAATGCCTTGGCGTCCGCGGGTGGCGTCTTGAACGACCCCTTGCCTTCCGCTGTCCCGTTCACGTCGTAATAGTAGGTGGTTCCCGGCTTCAGGCCCGTGAAGGACGAATTCGCGGCGTGCAGCGCCGGAGCCATCCGGTCCAGGCTTCCTTCCGTCGTCCCGATGGTGGTTTCTCCGGACTGGGTTATCCACACCACGGTGGCCGCGGTGGGCGTGACATTTACAACGAACGGCCCTCCTACGATCGGGTCGGCAGCCAGCGCCACGGTAGCGAACAATACAAGTAGAGCGACAGGTTTGAACATGAAGTCATTATAAGGAGCTGACTTCACGCATGCGTCGCTGCCGGGCAAGCAACGATCGAATCAAGAACTATGGCGCGCTTGCTATGCCACCGGCCGTCCGTTTGATCGCGCCTGAGTCCACCGTCTCACCAGCGCGCGAAATGGTCTGAAAATAGAGCTCATCGCCCGAAATTTCCACCACCATGAAACAGCGGTCCGTATCGAATCCCGCTTCCTTGATGCCATTCATCCCAAGGCCGCCCGAACGCAATTGGCCGGAGTTGCCGACGACGAAGTAGACGATGCCCCCCTGCGCCTTCACTCTCTCGTACACATGATCGTGACCTTGCAACACCACTTGCACGCCGTAGTTCTTCAAGATTGGCTCCAGCACCGTTCGCAAATCCATGTCCGAGCCGTGTCGTTTGCCGCTCGAGTACAAGGGGTGATGGAGGTAGGCGATTTTCCACGCCGCAGTCGACTTCTCCAACTCGCCCTTCAACCAATCGATCTGCGGCCCATCCAGGTAGTTGCTGTCCAGAACAAAGAATTGCACATCGGCTTTGCGAAAGCTGTAATAGCGGTTGCCACCCATGTTGAAGGGGGCATAGCCGGTCTCATTCGTGTTGTCGTGGTTGCCGAGTGCGGCGTAGAACTTCACGCCCCGATCCAACAGCGGTTTGAAGGGCTTTCCAAATCTCTGCTCGTAATCGCCCGGCGACGAGCCGCCGTAGAGATTGTCGCCAACCATCAGGACAAAGTCGAAATTGGATAGCCGCCTGGTCTTCTCCATCTGCAGCGCGACCTGGGTTTCTGCCGCATCGCCGCTGCCACTGTCGCCGATCACGGCAAAACGCACTGAGCCCGTCTTGAGCGGCAGCGTGATGCCCGCTGCTGGTTTTTCCGCGGCTGCGGCCTGTATACCTTTGTGCGCCGGCAACTGAGCCATGGCCAGAAAACCAACGGCTGCAATGGACCACGGGTTGAAAACTAGTCGTCGCATATTCTCCTCCCAGGCACCGGCCGGATCGCATTGCGCATGATATCGACAATCAAGTTCGCCTCTACGTCGCGAAGCAGTAGATCCCTGTTGACAATCCGGTACTCCAGTTCCGGAGGCAGCTTGGGTATGTGCAGCAAGATGGTCGGCGGTGTCATGGCGTAGGAAACGTTCTCCGGATACGCCGCATTGGCCGTGAGCGCCTTTTCATCCACGGGCGTGATGCACTCCAGCGAGGCCTGAATGCCCGGCTCGTTTTCCGCGTAGGCCGAATTGATAGCGCGCTCGAAATACGGCCGGATCGCCGGCGTAAAGATGTTGCCTTCCATGGCGCCTGCGCGCTGCGCTACGATCCTCGCCGCCATCGTATGCTGCCGCGCGACAATTTCCTCGCCCGAATAGCTGGCTGTGATGTGCGGAATCCCCGGTTCAGCATTTTGATGCATCTTCACAAAATCTTGAATCCGATGATTGAATTCGCTGAGACTCTGGGCATCCTGCTCCGCTTGCCTTGCCTGCTGCTTGGCCTTACGCCCGCAGGCTGCGCACGTCAGCGTCAGGATAACCAGCAGCACCCTTGCGCCCGTCCACACGCCCCTCTGGACCGTCATCGCCGTTTACCTCCTTTACAGATTGTTCAGTTCACTGATTTTGGCCCGTACCGTTTTCGTGAAGCCATCCACTTCCGCGGGCGAATATCCAGCGGCC
The DNA here is from genome assembly GCA_035632375.1 of Bryobacteraceae bacterium. Lineage (GTDB taxonomy): Bacteria > Acidobacteriota > Terriglobia > Bryobacterales > Bryobacteraceae > Palsa-89. Next base: position 12,773 of record DASQGY010000160.1, read on the forward strand.
CGAAACGCGTCGTTGATTTGTATGTCGGAAAGCCGAGACAGATATTCGCCGATCCACTTCGCGTCGGCGCGGGGAACCCGTTCGAAGTACCAGAAGTCTACAGAGTCTTGATGGATCTTCCGGATCAATGGCCGGGACTGGTAGTCTTTGAGAATGCCTTTGGTCCGATTCAACGTCAAGCCCGCCTTGCCGAAGCTTGACCCCAGATCCGTGAGGTAGTAATGCTGTTCTACTCCGCCGATATCGTAGATCACCCGGTGTTCCAGTTTCAGATCCGTGTTGCAGATCAGCTCCATCATTACCTTCAGCCCGTTCAGTTCTTTGGTTCCTGCGAACGGATTCTTGTCCCAGGACCAGTTCCCGATCTCATGTTCGCCCTTGTTGTGCCGCTTCAGCCTTACCCTTTGAAAGCTGCCGTGCTTGATGAACGCCTCGCCGCGCGAGAGATTAGGCAGACGATTTGCCGGCAGTTCGGCTAGATAGTAGTTTTCCTGAGTAAAGTACCCCACCGCCCAAACCAGCCGGGTAGCGGCGACTTCGGGCTGGGCTTCGATCCCAAACTTCACACCCCAGCGAATGCCCGCCTCGTCGCGCGCGTCGAACTTCGGATTGATGCCGTTAAATTTCTCCTCCAGGAAGGTAAGCTTGCCTGCGGGCATGTGCTCCTTTCCCCCTGGTCCGTAGAAAAGATCTCGCGTCTTGATGTCGAGTGGATCGCGCCACAGCACAGCCGGCGCACTTCCAACCTTGGCCCGTTCCTTCGGCTGCTTTACCGGATCTTTTGCTTCCGCACCGGGATTCCAGAGGGCCGCGATAATCAAACCTGCCGTTAGAAGCGTCCGCCAATGAGCGCTTGGATTCCGCATGGTCGCCTCACTTTCTCTTTAGGCCGCCTCGCAGGAAGTGCCGCCCACGGGCGGGTCCACTCCTTCGCGATTCTCCTGGTTGTTTTTCGACTGCAGGAAATGGAACTGCGCATAGAGGCCGCCGTTCGCCAGCAGTTGTTCGTGGCTTCCGCTCTCCGCGATAGCGCCGTCCTGCAACACGAAGATTACGTCTGCCCTCTGAACCGTGGCCAACCGGTGCGCCACCACGATGGTGGTCCTGTTTTCCATCAAATGACTGAGTCCGTCCAGAACCAGTTTTTCGGAAGCCGCATCCAGCCCGGTGGAGGGTTCGTCAAGGATCAGGATCGGACTGTCCCGGATGATTGCCCTCGCAATTGCAATGCACTGCCGTTGTCCGCCCGAGAGCGTTGCTCCGCGTTCGCCCACCATCGTGTCGTAGCCCTGCGGTAGCCCTTGAATGAACTCATCGGCATTGGCCAGCTTGGCCGCTTGCCGGATCTCCGCATGGCTCGCTTCCGGCCTTCCATAGGCGATGTTCTGCCAGATGGGAGCGCGGAATAGCAGCGTTTCCTGCAATACGAAGCTGATCTGCTGGCGGACCGTCTTGCGCTTGAACTTCCGCACATCGACGCCGTCGATCTTGATGCTGCCCGATAACGGATCGTAGAAACGCGGAATTAAACTGATCAGCGTGCTCTTGCCGGAGCCGGTCAAACCCACCAGGGCAGCTACTTTCCCGGCCTCGATCTTCAGGTTGATATTCTTCAACACCGGGCGCTCGGGAGCATACCCGAAGCTGACTCCCTCGAACTCGATCTCGCCCCGAAATCCGGGCGCGGGACGCGCGTCCGGAAGGTCCCGCACGTTCAGGTCGATGTGCAGGAATTCCTTGATACGGTCGTAACCAACTATGGCCTTGGAATACGTGTCGCTCATTTTCGACAGCTCCCGCATGGGCTTGTACATTTTCCCCAGGTACAGAAAGAACACGATCAGAGTGCCCGGCGTGAGCGCGCCTTCCATGGCCTGCCGAGCTCCGAACCACAAGACCAGCGCTGTTCCGCAAGCCACGATCATCTCTACCGCGGGCGCCAGCTTCGCTTTGATACTGCGCGCTTTCAGGGCTAAATCGACGCTCTCCGTGCTCTCCGCCTCGAACTTCCGCTGCTCGTACTCCTCGCGTGTGAAGGCTTTCACCAGGCGAATCGAGGAGAGAACCTCCTGCAGAGTCGAGATAATCTCCGCTTCCTTCTTCCGTACTTCGCGGGAGGCTTTCTTGATGCGCCGGGTGAACGTGTAAACCACTAGCAGCAATGCTGGGAGAACCGACAAAGCGATTAGGGTAAACCGCCAGTCCAGGTAGAACATCACGGCAATCATCCCCAGCAGCGTCAGCGAATAATAAAGAGCATCCAGTACGCCCGCCGTGATCGCACTCTGAATGGCGTCGATATCGGTGCTGATGGTGCTGATCACATCTCCGGATCTCTTGTGGTCGTGATAGGCCATGGAGAGCCGCTGGATGTGCCAGTAGAAAGTCCTCCGCAATTCGTGCATCACCCGCTGCCCAACTTCGGTGATGGTGCGCTTCTCAACATACGTGCCAATGGCTCCGATCACCGCGATCAGGATCACTGCCAACGCCGCGAACCGGAGAATCGCGATACTGTCCTCGCCGGCAATTGCCACCACTACTCCGGAGAGCCAGTCGGGGGCCTTCTTCGCGCGCAACACATTGTCGAAAACCACTTTCAACGGCCATGGTTCCAGCAGCCCGGCGATGGTTTCCGCCCCAACTGCCAACAGCCCGATCAGAAAACCCTTCCAATGTGGTTGCAGCAGCCGCCGGATGGTGAAGTTGTTTTCCAGCTCGCGCTTGTTCTCTTCCGCCGTCGGTGAACGGAGTGTCCGTGCAGAGTTCGGCTCCGCCAAGGCGTTCAAGTCCGGGACTATTGCGCCGTTTGAGCCACTGTGGCTTGGCTCGCGATCGGTGCGGTTTGGGGGAGCGATTACACCTTGCACCGTAGAACTCCTTGCAAACGCTGCTCGAAGTACTTGTTAGTGGTGCATGCCCGGTGCCACGCCGGGAAGGTCTTGTAATCTGCGGATTGGCCGCTGCGGTCGCCGCCGGAGCGCAGTTTCACCCACGTTGGATCGAGCGAAATGGCACAATGCCAGTGGCGTCAGAACGCCCAGCCATCCTGTTTTGCAAATCTTACTTGGGTTGTGCGACCACGCGAAGGTAAGGCTTCAGCGTCTTCCATCCGCCGGGATACTTCTTTTTCGCTTCCTCGTCCGACACAGCAGGCGGGATGATCACATCGTCGCCGTTCTTCCAATTCACCGGCGTTGCCAGCATGTGTTTTGCCGTCAACTGCATCGAATCCAGTACCCGCAGAATCTCATCGAAGTTGCGCCCGGTGTTCATCGGATACACCAGCATCAGCTTGATCTTCTTGTCCGGACCAATGATGAACACCGTGCGCACCGTGGCATTGTTGGCGGCGGTGCGGCCTTCACACGTATCGCCCGCTTCGGCCGGCAGCATGTTGTAGAGTTTCGCTACGGCAAGCGTCGGATCGCCGATCATCGGATAGTTAACCTTGTAGCCTTGAGTTTCTTCTATGTCCGCGGCCCACTTGCCGTGGCTGCTTACCGGATCGACGCTCAGGCCGATCACCTTGCAATTGCGCGCCGCGAAGTCAGGCGCCAGCTTCGCCATATACCCCAGCTCGGTGGTGCAAACCGGAGTAAAGTCCTTCGGGTGCGAAAACAGGATGGCCCACCCGTCGCCAATCCACTTGTGAAAATCAATCTCGCCTTCCGTTGTTTGAGCCGTAAAATTGGGTGCTTCGTCGTTGATTCGTAGGGACATTGGGTTCATCTCCTCCGCCGCCTATGTAAGCGGCCACCATTGAATTGTAGACCAAAGCACAAGAAGGTAGCACAGGCTTTAGCCTGTGAGGCACAGGCTTTAGCCTGTGATCTTTCAGTCTCCCGCTCGCCTCTTAGTCCCACTGACGATAAGAACCTCACCCGGAAAACGCATCCCGCCGTCTATGCAGTACTCACCAAGCCCCTCCAGCGTCTGCCTCTTCACTTCAGCCAACTCCTCCGCCGAAAGCATCGCGAACTTCTCACGCAGCTTCTCAGACATCTCGCACCGCAGCGTCCAATAGTCCTCCACCGACATCGGCGCTTGTATCGTGAACTGCAGCAGGCGCTCGGAAGGCGCTACCACGCCCGCTTCGCCGAGAACACCCCGCAACTTGCCGGAACTGGCAAAGCGGAACGCGTCCGGAGCATCGGGCTCAGGTGGCGGCGACTCGATATACCGCTCAACAACTCGCGTCAACGTGTAGAAAAATGGATTTCGGTCTGCGAAATGCCACACCGCCAGCGCCAGCCTCCCTCCCGGCTTCAGCACCCTCAACATCTCCCGTACCGCGTCCACTGGCGACGGAAAGAACATCACGCCGAAGCGGCTCACCACGGCATCGAAGGTATCGTCAGGGAACGGCAGCCGATCTGCCGGGGCGACGTCAAATTGTGCGTTCTTGAACCCCAGCCGCTCCGCCGCCCGCCGAGCCGCCGCCACCATCCCGGCAACCGGATCGACCCCGAGAACCTTGCCCTCAGATCCCACCACCTCGGCGATTCCCAGCGCCGGCTCTCCGGGACCGGTAGCGATATCCAGAATCGAGTGTCCACTGCCAATCCGCGCGTCCTCCACCAGCGCCTGCGTGACCGGCGCAAACATCTGCCGGATGGCGTCGCGATGCTTCTCCCAAAACGGCGCAGCGCCGCTCCATCGGTCGATTACAGCCTGGTCCAGTTCCATCACCGCAAGTATAACTTCTCCTCGCCGGCATCCCTGTGGAGCGTGGCAGTTGTAGTTTACTTCCCGTATTTCCGGGCAGCTTCCCCAATCGATGGACTGGCCTTGGCAAGGTCTTCCGGGCTCATCACCGGTCGAAACGAGACTTTTGCGTTGAACGCCAGAAACCAGGGTTCGGCGACCGATGGAATCTGGGACTGGTCCTTCAGGTCGAACACGATTGAGCCCGACCTTTGCCCGCTGTCATCCGCGAAGAAATAGGCCGCTTCCGGCTTCAGGTCGGCCAGAATTTGTTCCACCGTCGAGGCCAGTGTTCCGGCCTTGGCGGCGGCATTCCCAGCCTCCACCGGAATCGATACTCGCAGCAACATTCGCATATGGTTTTCCTCCTTAAGGAAAAGACGCCGAACGATTATACCCAACCAGTCCTGTGCAAGCTAGTGTTCACCAGCTACGCTATCGATGCTGCTGCGCCGAGACTGTAGCGGACGCACTCCTGCGTGCCGCGTCGACACTCGTGCCGACGCCTGGAGTTTCTACATTTCCAGAAAAACACAGACTGAAGTCTCTGCAACTCTTCCACGATAACTTGTCAGCATGTGGTGGCACCGGCTCCAGGGCTCTAGCCGGTGCTTTCAGCCGCCTTCAGGCGGGCTCTGCACCCGAGCGCCCTGCCAATCTCCGCCTGCGCTGGTCACCGCAACAAGTAGAGCGGCAGCCCGGTTGATGCTGCATCGGTCCAAGATCTTTCCGGCCTCACTCGCTCCGCAGCGCCTGCATCACATCCACCCGCGCCGCACGAATTGCGGGAATCGCCGACGCGATCACAGCGGCAAGCAGCAACACCAACGCCGACCCGGCCACCGGCAGTACGCCCGGCATTTTCAGTTCTCCTAGAAAACTGCCGGCCAGTTGCGCCAACGCAAACCCGCAGGCCGAGCCGAGGGCAAGTCCGCCGATCGCCATCGCCGCGCCTTCCGCGATCACCCGCAGCAGCAGATGCCGCGGCGCGGACCCGACCGCCAGCCGGATCCCAAACTCCCGCGTTCGCGCGCTCACCGAGAACGCCAGCACGCCCGCCACCCCCACAATCGCGATAAGCAGCGACACCCCCGCGAAAACGCCCGACACCACCACGTTGAGCTTTTCCGGCGAGAGCACCTCCGCCCGGATGTCTTCCAGCGTCTTGGCGCGTTCCACCGGCTGGTCGGCCGAAAGCTTGCGCATTACCCTGGTGATTGGTTGCACCAGACCATAAGGATCGGAGCGCACGTCAACCAGCAGGCGCCCTCCTACGTTCGCTTGATCCTGGTCGGCGCAGTGGTAAATCGTCATGGTCGGCTTGGGCACAAAATCCCGGTTGTCGATATCCGGAACAATGCCGACGATGCGCCGGGACACAGGCTTCGAACGGGGGTCGAACTTCAGCATCGGGTCGGTCCACAGCACATGATGATTCAGCGCCTCGCTGTGTGGAAAGATCTGTTCCGCCAGACTCTGGCTGACAATGGCCACGGGCTCGGCGCCATTCCGGTCCCCATCGTTGAAATCGCGTCCTGCGAGCAGTGGTAAGCCGAGTGTCGCGAAGAACCCCGGCGAGACCACCTGCGCGTTCGCGTGAGGATGTCTCTCGTCCGGGCGGGGAACGTGACCGTCGGGCGCAAATTCGAGTCCGCCGATGCCCCGATCGCGCCACGGAACGGCCGTCGTAAGAGCGACGTTCAGCACTCCGGGCAACTCCCGGATCTGCCGCATCGCTTCCCGGTAATAGTCCACGATCTGGCCCGGCGTTCTTCCGTCCCGCAGCACCGGCACGTTCACCGCCAGGACATGGCGCGTGTCGAAGGCGGAGCGTACCGACTCCAGCGATAGGAGCGTGGTCACCGTCGCTGCGGATGCGGCCACCAGCACGAAGCACGCCGCCACCTGCACCAGCGCGAAAATCTTCAGCCGCCGGTTTGTGGTGCCGGTAATCCGGACGCTCGCGCCGGCCATCCCGAGTCCCTGCGGGCTCTGTGGCGACGGCAGGCGCGGCACGAATGCCAGCAGCGCGGCGGCCAGCACGGCCAGTCCCACTCCCACCCACACCATGCTCGAATCCACAGAGAGGTCCAGCGCGCGCACCGAAAAGCGCGACGCGTAGCGCGCCAGCACGTTCACCATTGGCTCAGCGATCAGCAAGCCGATGGTTGCGCCCGCAACGCAGAGCAACAGGCCCTCGGCCAAAAGAACGCGCCGCAAGTCGAGCGTGCTGGCCCCCAGCGCCGCGCGGATACCGAGTTCATTTTCGCGGCGTACCGTGCGCGCCAGAATCAGGTTCGCGGCATTCGAACAGGCGATGATAAACACCAGCACCGATGCCGCCATCAGCACCAGCAGGATGGTCCGCGCTCCGCTGGTGAGCTCGTCGCGCAGCCGCACCGCGCTGATTTGAAAATCCACCCTCGAAGGGTAGGCCTCAGGATGCTCCCGCCTCATCCCCTTATATACGGAGTCCAGCTCCGCGCGAGCTGCTTCGAGATCCGCGCCCGGCGCGAGCCTCGCGAACAATTCGGTCATCCGGTGTTGTCGCCCGGTCACCATGGTCGCCGAAAGATGATGCTGGCTGGTGACGATGTTCGAAATGATCTCGGTGTCTTGCGGATAAGGAACGCATGGCTCCAAAACGCCCACTACCGTGCCGCTCCGCGAATCGATGAAGGAGCCGAGCCGGACGGTCTTGCCGATCACCGAAGGATCGCGATTCAAAGCGGTCGACCAGAAACGGTAGGTCAAGACCACAGCACCCGCGGCATTCGGGCCGTCGTCGCTCGCGTCCAGCAGCCGGCCCAGTACCGGGCGCAAGCCCATCGCCTGGAAATACGACCCGCCAACCACCCCGGCCTGCACCGAGCGAGGTTCTCCCAGCCCCGCCATGGTGAATCCGATGATCGAGAAATCGCCGAACGAGGTCAGCTTTTTCACGCGGGCTTGAATATCGTCGATTTCAGGAATCGAGAACCAGGCGTTGCGGCCGTTCGCGTTCTGCCGGATGTAGATGAGCCGGCTTTCGTCGCGGTTCACCAGTGGCCGCAGCAGTACCCTGCGCACCAAAGTGAACATAGCGGCATTGGCGCCGATCCCCAGTGCCAGGGTCGCAACAACGGCAACCGTAAGGCCCTTCGCACGGGCCAGGGAACGGACTGCGGACTTCAAATCGCGCAAAAACGCCGCGGCATTCTCGATCATGCCAAATCTCCTTCCGAGGGCTCGGGCAATTCTTTCGCCGCCGCTATGATCGTAGAAACAAAGGCGATTAGCCGCACTCATCCCCGCCCCATGTCCGCTACCGGAACCGCCGCGTTCACAACCGGACAGGTCATACCTGCCATGCGCTACTAGTCGGCCTGGTGTGTGTATCAAAACTCTCACGGCAGACTATGCAACTGCCTTGGGCTCGCAATCCTGCCCGCAGCCGCTTTTCAGACGGCGCGCGGTCGCGGCTATGTGGCGCAGACCATCCTGCCAATCCGAGCGTTCCGCCTCGAGATCGCCGGCCTGAGACCTGGATCACAAAAAATGCAAGACTAAATCTCCCTTCCCCTCCGATACTTACCGGCATCCATCGCATCGGTCGCCAACGCATCCGTGTAGAATAATCACGGTCGTTCACAACGCCACTCCGCTTCCCCTAGTCATCTACGTGGCGCATCGCATCTCAGAAAGAAAAACACAGCCCAGCCCCCGGGACTTCAGCCGGAGATGCCAGACCCGGCCTCCTACGCTAGAATAGAAATTCAAGCCGAGTCTCCGAACATGCTCGATTCTCGACGCAAATTCATCGGCACCATGGCCACGGGCCTCGCCACCACCTTGGCCTCGCCAAAAGGCGTCCTTGGCGCGAACGACCGCGTCCGCGTGGGCATCATCGGCATCGGCGCGCGCGGCACCGAACTCACCCGCTGGGCCTTGGCCTGCCCCAACGTCGATTTCGTCGCCTTCGCCGACATCTACACCAAGCGCCTGGAAGACGCCAAGCAGCTCGTTCCCAACGCCGCCACCTACCTGGATCACCGCCGCCTCCTCGACGACAAATCCATCGACGCCGTCATCATCGCCACGCCGCAGCACCTGCACTGCGAGCACTTCGTCCACTCCATCGAAGCCGGCAAGCACGTCTACCAGGAAAAGACCATGGCCTTCACCGTCGATCACGCCAAGCGCATGCGCGCCGCCTACCGCAAAGCGCCCAAGCTGGCCGTGCAGATCGGCCACCAGGGCGTCTCTTCCGGCCACATGCCAGACGCGCTCGGCTTCCTTTCCACCGGCTACCTGGGCAAGATCACCGCCATCCACATGCACATGTACCGCAACACGCCGCATGGCAAACCGCAGTGGGCGCGGCCGGTCTATCCCGACATGAACGCGGAAAACATCCTCTGGGATTCTTTCCAGGGCGACGCCGCGAAGCACCCCTTCGACGCCAATCGCTACCTCAACTGGCGATTCTTCTGGGATTACTCCGGCGGCAACGTCTACGAGAACATGTGCCACCAGGTTTCGTTCTGGTACAAGGCGCTCAATTTGCAGATTCCGAAATCGGTGAACATGACCGGCGGCCTTTATCTATGGAAGGACGGTCGCGAAGTCCCCGACACCATGAACGTCACCCTGGAGCAGCCCGAGGAAATGCTAATCAGTTGGGATTCCGCTTTCGGCAACAACCAGCTCGGCGTAACCGAAGACGTACTAGGCACCGACGGAACAATCTCCAAGGGTCAAACCATCCGCTACTTGCCGCAAAAAATCAATCGCCCGGACGGCACCGAGATGATTGGGCGAACCATCACGCCCCCCAACGCTCACATGCAGAATTTCCTTGACTGCATCCGCACCGGCAAAGAACCAAACTGCCCCTTCGACCTGGGCTACCGCGTCTCCATCGCCTGCCGCATGGCCGTAGAAAGCTACCGCCACGCCCGCCCAGTCCGCTGGGATCCCACTCACGAACAACTCTTGTTCGGCTGACGTGGCGCACGCACTCATGCGTGCCGCGTTCACACTCGTGTGAACGCCGCGCTACTTCTTCTTATCGTTCTGCTGCCTAATCCGCGCCGCCGTCGACGGAGGCACAATCCCGTTCGCCCGCAAATACCCAGCCAGGTTCCCGTAAATCTCGTTGTTATGCACAATGACATGCAAGAACGAATAACTCATCTGCGGCGTCGCAATCACCTTTTGATCGTCCACGCCCTCCAGCGCCTTCGCGCAATAAGCCAGGGAATCCCTCAAAGCCTGGCTCACAGCCGCCTTCGCAGTGAACGTAATCGGGGCCTTTCCAGCGTCCGGAACCGGCTCCCCTTTGAGCGTCGCGCAGTCCGTGTAATTTCGGTCGCTCGAGTGATTCAGCCACTCGGCGAACGTCATCTGACCCTCCGTCAACCGGAATCCGTATTTCTCCGCGGGCATCGCGTCGGCCGCCCCCTCCAGATTCCTCCGCACGCCGTTGAAGTAACGCTGAATCGCCGTAGTCGTCAGATTGTTCTGCGCCTCCATCGCGCCGCACGCCAGGCAAAACAACAAAATCGCTCTCGATCTCATGATTCCTCCATTCGGTCATGCTACAACATAACCCTGCCTGCTAAAATTGAACTTAGATCTTCCCCTGACCCCTCATGCAATTTGACTACACGCCGGAGCAAATCCAGCTTCGCAAGACAGTGCGCGAGTTTGCCGAAGCCGAGATCGGACCACACGTCCTCGAGTGGGACGAAGAGCAGATCTTTCCGCTCGACGTCATCAAGAAGGCCGGCAAGCTGGGCCTGCTGGGGGCAATTTTCCCGGAAGAACTCGGCGGCGCCGGCTTGGGCTATATCGAGTACGCCATCATCATCGAAGAACTTTCGCGCGTTGACCCATCCGTCGGCCTCATCGTCGCCGCTCACAATTCGCTCTGCACCAATCACATTTTCCTGGCCGGCAACAAGGAGCAACACGAGAAGTACATTCCGAAACTGGCCTCCGGCGAATGGATCGGCTGCTGGGGCCTCACCGAGCCCGAATCCGGATCCGACGCCGGCGGCATGCGCACTAAGGCCGTCAAGCAAGGCCAGTGCTGGGTCCTCGATGGATCGAAAACATTCATCACCAACGCGCAGTATGCCAACGTGTGCGTCACCATCGCCATGACCGACCGCGCCGCCTCTCATCACGGTGCATCCGCCTTCATCCTGGAATCGGGCGTCCCCGGGTTCCGCGTCGGCAAAAAGGAAAACAAGCTCGGCATGCGCGCCAGCGCCACCGGTGAACTGGTGTTCTCCAACTGCCGAGTTCCCGAATCGCAACTGCTCGGCAAGCAGGGCGAAGGCTTCGTCGACAGCCTCCGCATCCTCGATGGCGGCCGTATCTCCATCGCCGCTCTCTCCGTCGGCACGGCCGAGGGCGCCTACGAAGCCGCGTTGAAATATTCGAAACAGCGCAAGCAGTTCAGCCGACCGATTTCCGAATTCCAGTCCATCCAAAACAAGCTCGCCGACATGGCCACCGAGATCGACGCCGCCCGCCTGCTCACCTATCGCGCCGGATGGATGAAGGACCACGGCCAGCGCGTCACCAAGGAATCCGCCATGGCCAAATTATTCGCCTCGGAAATCGCCGTCCGTGCCACCAATGAGGCGGTGCAAATCCACGGCGGCTACGGCTTCATCAAAGACTACCCGGTGGAGAAGTTCTATCGCGACGTCAAACTCTGCACCATCGGCGAAGGCACCAGTGAAATCCAGCGTCTGGTAATCGCCCGCCAACTCCTAAAATCCGAATGACCTCATTTCCCCATACCTGCGATAGCTCATTTCCCAATACCTGTGCTAGCTTGTGGCGCACGCACTCATGCGTGCCGCGTTCACACTCGTGTGAACGCCATAGATAATGTCCGATCAAGCCAGCAAAATCCTCGCCGGCGACCTCCGCGCCCTATCCCGCGCCGCGACCCAAATCGAAAACCGCAGCCCAAAATCCGCACAACTGCTGAAGGAGCTTTTCCCCCACACCGGCAAAGCCACCGTAATCGGAATCACCGGCGCTCCCGGCGCAGGCAAGAGCACTCTGGTCGACAAAATCACCCACGAACTCCGCCGCGAGAACAAGCAAGTCGGCATCATCGCCGTAGATCCCACCAGCCCCTACACCGGCGGCGCGATCCTGGGCGACCGCATCCGCATGCTCAGCCACCACGCCGACCCCGGCGTCTTCATCCGCTCCATGGCCACGCGCGGTTGGCTCGGCGGACTCGCCGCCGCCACCACCGACATGGCTCTGTTGCTCGATGCCTCCGGCCACGAAGTGGTGCTGATCGAAACCGTCGGCGTCGGCCAGGATGAAGTCGAAATCGCGAAACTCGCCGACGTCACTGTCGTAGTGCTTGTCCCCGGAATGGGAGACGACGTGCAAGCGATAAAAGCGGGCATCATGGAAATCGCCGACGTCTTCGTCATCAACAAGGCCGACCTACCCGGCGCCGATCGTCTGGAGCGCGAAATCAAAGCGATTCAAAGCTTGTCGACTCGCAAAGACGGCTGGGTGCCGCCGATTGTCCCGGTGGTCGCGACCGACGGGCAGGGAATCACCGAGGCGCTGGCTGCGGTACGATCATTTCTGGCGCGCGGCGGCGCAAAGGATCGTGCAGTCGCAAACTGGAACCTGCGGCTGCGCGAAATGCTCCGCGAACGATTGCTGGAGCGTTACTCGGACGTGAATTTCGAGGCCGCCGCCGAGGAGATCGCAAACCGGCAGCGCGACCCATACACAATCATCGATGGCTGGCTCAAACACATTCCGGATTGATCACCTGGGCATTGCCGTGCGCTCGCTCGACACCGCGCTCCAGTTCTATCAGAAGCAACTGGGCCTTGAAGTCAGCATGCGCGAGACGGTCCCGCAGGAAAAAGTGAACGTCGCCATGTTGCCCGCGGGCGAGCCGCGCATCGAACTCCTCGAAGCCACCGAGCCCGATTCGGTGATCGGCAAATTCGTCGACAAGCGCGGCGAGGGATTGCATCACGTCGCCCTCAAAGTCCCGGACCTGAATGCCACGGTCGCGCGACTCAAGACCAGCGGCGCGCGCCTCCTGAACGACCCGAGGCCCGGCGCGGGCGGCCACCTCTACGTTTTCGTTCACCCATCTTCGACCGGCGGCGTCTTGCTGGAACTAATACAGGAATGAAACCAACCATCGGCATCATCGGCGGCAGCGGATTGTACTCCATGCCCGGATTCGAAGTTCAAGAAGAGAGGTTGCTCGACAGCCCGTGGGGCCGTCCATCGGATGAATACGTCATCGGCCGGCTCTCCGGCAAAGAGGTCGCGTTCCTGGCTCGCCATGGCCGCGGCCACCGCATCTCGCCTTCCGAGCTGAATTTCCGCGCGAACATTTACGGGTTCAAACAACTCGGAGTCGAGCGGATTATTTCGCTCAGCGCCGTCGGATCGCTCAAAGAGGAACATCCGCCGCTCAAGTTCGTTATCCCCGATCAGTTCTTCGACCGCACGCGCGGCCGCGTCTCCACCTTCTTCGGCGAAGGGTTGGTCGCGCACATCAGCTTCGCTCATCCCGTGTGCCCGCAACTTTCCGAAGTGGTCAGCCAAGCCTGCGCCGCGGCAGGCGTCGATGCAGCGAAGGGCGGCACCTATCTATGCATGGAAGGCCCGGCTTTCTCCACTCTCGCCGAATCGAACGTCTATCGCAGTTGGGGCATGGACGTCATCGGCATGACCAACCTGCAGGAGGCTAAACTCGCGCGCGAGGCCGAGATTTGTTACGTCACCGTCGCCATGGTCACCGATTACGACTGCTGGCACGAGGAGCATGACGCGGTCACCGTTACCGACATTCTCGCCAACCTGACCAAAAACGCGGAAAACGCAGCTAAGGTTGTCGCCGCTACCGTCGCCACTATGCCGGCGGCTCGCGAATGCAAGTGCGGCTCAGCTTTGGCACACGCGTTGATTACCGATCCGAAAACCGTTCCCGAAACAACTCGACGAAAGCTGGAGCTGCTGGTTGGAAAGTATCTCACCTGATCGCAGCGCGCAGGAACTGCTGGAGCACTGCCTGGCTGGCCGGCCCTGGCCGGAACACCTGCTCGATCCGCTGATCGCCGAAGACGGTAATCGCGCCCTGTTCCGAATTGTCGTCGAGCGACTGGGCGATCTCTTCGAGCCCCGCCTCTGCGACGTCTACGCCGACCTTTTTTCCGAAGTAATCGCTCGCCGCAATCCAGCTCTGCATGCCGATCATCTCGCTGCGCGCTACCGGCGCATTCGCCAACCGCGTAAGTGCAATGACGAGCCGACAAACGTGTTCGTGCTCTCGCGCGTTACTCTCGGCGCGGACGTCGCCATCACCAGCATCACACTGGACGCCGCAAAGCAAAAATTCCCGCACGCCCAAATTCATTTCGTCGGCCCCCAAAAAAGCTGGGAGCTTTTCGCCGCGGATAGCCGTCTTCGCCATCTGCCGATTTCCTACGGCCGCAGCGGCACACTCGACGATCGCCTCTCCATCTGGCCCCAGTTGCGGGATCAACTTTCGCAGCCCGATAGCATCGTCATCGATCCGGATTCCCGCCTAACCCAACTCGGCCTGCTGCCAATCTGTTCCGAAGACAGCTATTACTTTTTCGAAAGCCGCTCCTACGGAGGCGATGGCGCCGAGTCGCTTTCCAAGCTATCGCAGCGTTGGGTAGCGGAGACATTCGATATCGCCGACGCACAACCCTACATTGAGACCGGCCTCAAAGCCCGTGAATTTGCAACTACAATCAGCTTCGGCGTCGGCGAGAATCCTGAAAAACGGATTCCCGACCCATTCGAACAAGAGTTGCTGAAGCACCTGCCCCGTCCGATCCTGATCGACAGAGGCGCAGGCGGCGAAGAAGCGGAACGCGTGGACCGAGCTGTAGCGGCAGCCGGCGGCGGTATCGAAGTATGGGACGGCTCCTTCGCCGGATTCGCGGCCCACATCCAGAAAAGCAAGCTCTACGTAGGCTACGATTCAGCCGGCGGCCACGTCGCTGCCGCGTGCGGAGTCCCATTGATCAGCATCTTCGCGGGATTCGCCTCCGAACGAACATTCCAGCGCTGGCGTCCGACAGGGCGAGATCCGATCCACGTCATCCGCACCGACACGACTCCGCAAATACTTGCCGCAGTCCTCGAAGCAATAAAGAAAGAAGGCGGCGCCAGCCGCAATCCACCCCTAACACCTCGAACCTAACACCTAGCACCTTCTTCTCACTGCTTCTTCTTTACTTCGGGCGGCTTCTCTTTGAACTTGTCGTCCGGCAACGCGTCCGGCGTGTCGAACTTGATGGTTGTCTCGGTACCGAACTTGCGATACAGACGGAATTCGATATCGTTCTTGCTGAGGTAATTGTCGGAGCGCGTGGACGAAACCACCGCCTTCACCGGCAGCATATATTCGGCGTCACCGATCTTAGTCAGCTCATAATCGAGCGACCCATTGATCTCGCGAATGGGATACCCGGCCGGCATATCGTAGGGGATCATGGTGATCTTGGTCACCATCTTCGTGTCCCGATCGATATACACCAGCCCGCGATACGCGGGAACAATCGTCTGAGATTTGTCAACAGTGACGCGGTACTTTGAGTACATCTGCTCGATATCGTAGGCGAAGACGTAAGTTCGTCTGCCGCGCAGCGTCGCCCAGCGCTCCCAGGCGAAGCGCGTGTGCGATTCCGGCTCGAAAATCTCCTTCATCATGCTGCCGAATTCGCCTTGCGAAACAGTGCCGCCCAACTGCTCCATCTTCATGTTGTTCACCGGCTGATTATTCACCAGCACTACCTGGTAGTCTTCGTGGTGCTCGAAATAGCTGACGCGAATGGTATCGGTATCGATGTGGTGCCAGTCGCGGCCCGTGCCGGTTGGATCGACGCCCCGCCGAACCACTTCCACGCAAATGAAATTCGGCAATTGCTTGGTGTAGTTCATCACATAGGAGCGAGCCTCCTCGATGATCTTGGCCTGCTCGATGGAATCCGGCCCCGGAATCACCGTGACAACAGGCTTCATTGCGGGGGGAGGCGCGGCGGGCAGCTTGGCGGAGCTTTCTCCCAAAGTCTTCAACGCCGCGACGGTCTTCGGCCCGGCACCCGCGTTTTGCAAGTCCTCGATGCTCTGATCGTAGAGC
>DASQGY010000161.1:0-37551 GCA_035632375.1 Bryobacteraceae bacterium
CCGTACGACGACCGATTTACCGGGTTCCTGTATGGCGTGTCGATTGGATGTCTGTTGGTAGGGCTGAAGCAGAAAATGGTGCGTGGCCGGTAGGTTCGGTGGATGGAACGTTCGCTGGAATTCACCCGCGCGCCGCCGGAAAGGGTGAAGGCGCAACGATCCGTTAAGACACGCAAGAAGGCAGGGAGATGAGCTGGAGATTGATTCTGCAACTCTCGATGTTCGGATTGGCGATGGGGGTGGCGACCGTTTTTTTCATCGGCTCCAGACTCGAGCCGGTCTTTTGGTTGGTGATTTTCCTTTTTTGTGCGTATGTAATCGCGCGGGAGCGTCCAGATAGCCATTTCACTCACGGCTTGTTGCTGGGCTTGGCGAACAGCGTTTGGATTACCGGCGCGCACATTTTGCTTTTCGATCAGTACCTGGCGAGCCATGCGCGGGAGGCGGGGATGATGAAGTCGATGCCGTTTAATCCGCGGCTGCTGATGGCGATTACGGGGCCGATGGTGGGGGTGGTGTCGGGCGTGGTGATCGGGATTCTTGCGGTGATCGCGGGGAAGGTATTGAAGCGGGCGCCGGCGGCGGGTTGACGGCGAGACTACAAAGACGAGAGGCGGCGATGTCGAAGAAGAGGGTCTGGGCCGGATGGATGGTTAGCGCGGCGCCGGGGTTGCTGCTGCTGTTCTGCGGCGTGATGATGATGAAGTCGCCTACTTTTGTGCAGGGAGTGACGCAATTGGGATATCCCGCCGGAGCCGCGACCGGCATTGGGATTGCAGCGTTCGGGAGCGCTGTTCTTTATGTGATTCCGCGCACTTCAGTGGTTGGCGCGATCTTGCTGACGGCGTATTTTGGGGGCGCGACTGCAAGTCACGTGCGGGTGGGGGAGCCGATCTACCTTCCGGTTGTTGTTGGGGTGCTGGCGTGGGTTGGGCTTTGTTTTCGGGATGAGCGGGTGGGTCGGGCGGTGGTGGGTGGCCGGTAGCTGGACTCACAAGCTAAAGCCTGTGCCACCACTTGCTGACAAGTTTCTCGAGGGGGCGTCTTGGAAGTGTAGAAACTCCAAGCCCCCCCAAAAAGCGTCTTTAGTTCTCGGAGGCGGGCTTGCGCTTTAGCGTTGGGCGTTCGTCTTCGTCGGATTTTGGCGTTTTGCCGTTTTCGTCCGGGTCGATGGGGCCGGTGCCGGAGCCGGGGGTGCGGCGGAGTCTCGGCTTGTTCGGATCCTCATTGGTGTCGATCTTGCGCTTGTTGTGCATCGCGAGCAAGCGCGCCTTTACGTCGTTGAACTCCGAAGTGGTGACCACGTATTCCGGTTTCGCCTTCAGCAGATCCTGGATGTTTTTCTGGGCGGCGCGAACGCGATCGTCGGTCATGGGGTGGCTGGAGAAAACCTTGGACATGGTGCCGGGTTTACGCTTTTCCAGGGTTTCGATTTTCTCGAAGAAATCGACGAACGCCGTCGGATCGTAGCCGGCCTTGTACATGTATTCCAGGCCGAGCATGTCGGCCTCGGATTCGAAGCCGCGGGAGAACTTCAAGAAACCGACGGGAACCAGGATGCTGGCGGCCTGGCGGATGCCATAACCGGTCCAGCCGCCCATGAAGATCAGGGGGATGGTGGCCAGGTTGGCGATCTCGCCGCGAGTGGCCTGCCGGGTGCCGTGGCGGGCGGCGACGTGCGCGATCTCGTGCGACATGACGCCGGCCAGCTCGGCTTCAT
Source organism: Bryobacteraceae bacterium (assembly GCA_035632375.1). Classification (GTDB taxonomy): domain Bacteria; phylum Acidobacteriota; class Terriglobia; order Bryobacterales; family Bryobacteraceae; genus Palsa-89. The sequence continues at coordinate 1,721 of DASQGY010000161.1, forward strand.
TGTCGGCTTTGAGGATGAGCCCGCTATAGACGAAAAAGTAGCCGCCCGGCAAGGCGAACGCGTTCACCTCTTCGCCGTCGATGACCTTGATGGTGAAGGGAACCTTGGCGTCGGAGTTGCGGACCAAGTTTTGGCCGATGCGGTTGACGTACTCGGCGATCACCGGATCGGTGATGATTTTGGCCTGGCGCTCGACATCGGCGGCGAGTTGCTTGCCGATGGCCATTTCCTTTTCGAGCGAGTAGAAGTTGACGCCCTTACCGACGTCGCGTGTGCCGATCTCGTCGGGATCTTTCTTGTTGTCCTTGCCGCCGCAGACAGCGTTCGGCGCGGCCATGGTTAGGACAACGAGCAGACTGAAACTGGCAAACACCAAGCGCTTCATGGGGGGTACTCCTCCAACCAGTATAAACCTTCATTCATTAAACGTATATTGGATCTGATGGGTTACGACGAATTGCAGCCGCTGTGGAAGCAGTACCGGGAGCAGTTTCCGGTCGCCGAGAGGCTGACCTACCTGAATCATGCGGCGGTTGCGCCGCTGCCGCGGTGTTGCGCGGAGGCCATGAAGGGGTTGGCGGACGATGCGTTGGAGTACGGGTCCTTACACTACGACAAGTGGCTGGATGCGTATGAGGGGCTTCGGGTTGCGGCTGCGCGGCTGATCAATGCCGATCGCAGTGAGATCGCTATGGTGAAGAACACGTCGGAGGGGATCGCGACGGTGGCGATGGGGTTGGACTGGAAGCCAGGCGACCGGATTGTGGCGTTCCGGGAGGAGTTTCCGGCTAACTTCTATCCGTGGGTGCGGCGGGAGATGCAGCGGTCGGAGGTGGTGTGGCTGTCGGTGACGGATTCGCTGGATGTGATTGATCGCGCGTGCCGGGGGGCAAAGCTGCTGTCCATCAGTTTCGTGCAGTACCTGAGTGGGTTTCGCGCGGACCTGGTGTCGATCGGGGAGATCTGCCGGCGGCGCGGTTGCTTCTTTTTGGTGGATGCGATTCAGGGGATGGGTGCGTTTCCGTTGGATGTACGGGCGGCGCACATCGATGCGCTGGCGGCCGACGGGCACAAATGGATGCTGGGACCGGAGGGATGCGGCATCCTTTATGTACGCAAGCAGATGCAGGATGCGGTATTTCCGGTGGAGTTCGGGTGGACCAATGTGGCTGGGTATAACGATTATGCATCGCGCGACATGGCGCTGCGGGAAGATGCGGGGCGGTATGAGTGCGGGACGCTGAATACCATCGGCTGTTTCGGGCTGCGGGCGTCGCTGGAGTTTTTGCTGGAGGTGGGGATTGAGCGGATCGCGCCGGCGGTGCAGGGGTTGGCGGATCAACTTGCGGAGGGGGCGCAGGGAAAGGGTTATCAGGTGATGGGGGATCGGACGGCGGAGAACGGGGCGGGGATCGTCGCGATTCAGAAGCTGAGCGTGGACAGCGTGGCGTTGGTGCGGGATTTGAAGGGGCAGGGAATCGTGGCGGCGCCGCGGCAGGGTTGGGTGCGAATGTCGCCGCATTTTTATGTGAGTCCGGAGCAGATTGAGAAGGTTATAGACGCCCTACCGTAAGGGCTTACGTGGCGCACGTACTCGTGCGTGCCGTGTTCACACTCCTGTGAACACAAGCTGGAACGGACGAGACCGAGCGTCGGCATGAGTGCCGACGCGGCACGCATGAGTGCGTGCGCTACATCATTACGGTTTAACGGCGCGGATGAAGGCGCTCATGAATTTGCCGTCCACTTGGGGGGCGATGGCGTCGACGTTGACGCCTTGGCTGGTTAGGAATTGGCGGGCGTCTTCGATCCTGTAGATGCGGGTTGGCTCGATGTCGATGTTTTGGAATCCGGCGTGGGCCAGCTTGGTGGAGTATTCGCGGTCTTCCAAGGCACCAGCGATGCAACCTACCCATAGCTCGATGTTGCGGCGGATTTCGGTGGGGATTTCGCCGCGGACTACTACGTCGGAGACGGCCAGGCGGCCGCCGGGCTTCAGCACGCGGTAAGCTTCGCGCAGGACCCTGTCTTTATCGGCGGAGAGGTTGATTACGCAGTTGGAGATGATGACGTCAACCGAATTGTCGGGCAGGGGGATACTTTCGATTTCGCCCTTGAAGAACTCGACATTGGTGATGCCCGACTTGCGCTGATTCTCGCGCGCGAGAGCCAGCATTTCATCGGTCATATCGAGACCATAGGCTTTGCCGGTGGGGCCGACGCGTTTGGCGGAGAGCAGGACATCGATGCCGCCGCCGGAGCCGAGATCGAGTACTGTCTCACCTGCGTGGAGCTGGGCTAACGCCGTGGGATTGCCGCAGCCAAGGGAAGCTTTTACGGCATCCTCGGGGAGCGCGGTTCTCTGGTCGGCGCTGTATAGGTTCGACGTGATGGGGTCGCAGCAACCATCGACAGCCGCGGTGGATCCACAGCAGGAGCTTCCGCCTGTAGTAACGCGCAGTGCGGCCTGGCCATATTTTTCTTTGACTACGTCTTTGATTTCCATTTGGTCCTTTCGTTTAAGAAGATGTTTTTTAAGAAGGTGCTAGGTGTTAGGTGCCAGGTGTTAGGGGAGGATTGCGGCTGCGCCGCCTTCTTTTTCTTTTTTTCGCTCATGCGTTTTTCAGCGGCCTCCTGATTTGCACGACCGCCTCCGGGCGGACTGCTTTGTTTCGGGTGCAGCACTCGCGGTACAGGAATCCGAGCACCGCTTCCAAGGCTTCGGTATTGGCGGTATATCGCAAGAACGAGCTTTCGCGGCGCACCTGGACTAGATCCTCGGTCTTTAGTTTGTCCAGATGATGGGACAGCGTGGAGTTGGGGATGCCCAGCTCGCTTTGAATCTCGCCGACGTTCAGGCCTTCCGGGTGTGCGGACAAAAGAAGCTGCATGATGCGCAGGCGGGGTTCGGTGCCCATGGCCGAGAACATGTCGGCGTATTTGGCGATTTGCCCGGCGTCGGGATCTTGTCGGCTCACATTTCGATAATAGCAGAAATGTGGAAATAGTCAAGAGGGGCGGGAAATCAGCGCTTAGGGATGGTTTGTTCGATGGCCTGGTCGAGCAGGCGTTCCATGTCGGCGATGCGGCCCTGCAATTCAGTCAGGCGGCCTTGCTCGGCCAGGAGTTGGGTATTGAGCTCGGCCTCACGCGCGCGGCGATCCTGCTCGCGGGCGGCGAACTGTTCGATGTCAATCTTGTACAGGCTGAGGGCCTGCTCCATGTCTTTGCGGGCCTGGGGATCGGTGGTGGTGGAAATGCTTTCCTCGAACATCTTGGCACGCGCGGCGGTCTTCGGTTTCTCGGCTTGCATGTCGACGAGGTCTTTGCGTGTTTTGTCGAGCTCCTGAGCCAGGCGCTCGACCCTGCTTTGCTGAGCCTGCATCAAGTTGATGGCGATCTGGGTGCGGGCTCCGAGCAGCGTAGATCGTTCGATGGCCACGCGAAGCTGCTGCACTTCGCTGAGGAGGGTCTGCAGAGTGGAGCGGTCAGAATCCTGAGTCTGGGCGGGCAATGGGACCGCTGAGAGGAGGGCGAAGCACAAGAGATAGCGCATATCCCTCCAGCTTACGCCCACAAAAACAATTGGGGCAGCCACCATGGCGCGCGAACGCTCTAGGCCAAGCGCTCAACTAGTGGCTGCCCCGAAAAAATTTATGGTTCCAAGTGACCCATCAAACAGCCCGTTCTCCGACCGGCATGCACGGTCCGAACATGGCATGCAGTGTAGCGGAGATGTTGCCCTCTTGCTCCCCGCAGCCGCTCTTGTACAGCTACGGATCAGTGCGCCTGAGCCCATCTGCCTTACTACCTGCTAGAAGCCTTCGCCTCGGAACGGCCTTTTGCTCGCCCGCAGCGACTGCCCTCTTTCGAAGGCCACCACAGCGAGGTCAACGCTCCCGCCCTATCCCTTCGGCGTAATTCTGAACTCTTCGTCCAGCCCGTTCGGCCTTTGGCTCCCATCCTCGACTCGCGCTCATCACGCCGTCGGGGCATGTTCACCGCCTCGGCCCGTTGCCGTCTTCCGTGCTCAGAACTCTCAAACTTCCATCCAACTTTCGCTCCCCTTCAGGACTTTCATCCTTCCGGATCGAAGCGCTCAGTCAGTGGCTAGGTCTGAGAAGCTTACCTTTGCGCCCGGCCCGCTTTCCCTTCGCTCCCCGAAAGCGTCAATTAGTCTTATTAACTGACCTCTCTCGGATCATCGTTCCAGGCTCGCTACCGTTCACCAGGCTTACTGCTCTCTGAACCTCTTGGAACCATGTACATGTTGACTCGAAAACGGATTTTCGTCAACGGAAAAATGCGCTTCCAAGGCGCTTTTCCAGGGCTTTTATCTTGAGCGGAGTGAACAGTTTACCGCTATGTTTCTGTGGACAAGGTGTGGATAAAACAGCGCCGTGTAAGCTTGTTTGGAGCAAACTTCATTTCGGGGTATTTGCGGTGTCAACCAGTTGAAGAATCATCCCGGTATCGGTGGCCACCCAGACATGATGGTCGTCGGGAGCGGCCAGAATGGCGCGCTGGGCCACGGCGCGGTAGTCGACGTCCATCTCGGTCCACACCTTCAAGTTATTGCTTTCGAGCATCTTGAGCTTGCCGGGAATGGGGACCTGGTTGGATCGTCCGGTCGGCTCGACGGCGGCGAGGATAGTCCTGCCGCTGGGCAGCAGGATTACGTCGCGGACGGCGCGGTCGCTCTCCGCGAAGACCTTTCCGGCGCGAGTGTTGTCGAAGCGGATGGTGTAAATCGTGGAAGGCAGCGCATAGTAGTCTTCGTACTCAACAAGCGCTAGCGCAGTGCCTTCCTTGGTGAGCCGGAGCTGGGTGATGTGGCCAAAGATGGAGGAAGTGGTTGAATCCCAGTGCTGGCCTCCATCGAGGGTTTCCAGAAGGATGGTTGGCGACTGGCGTTCGCGCCGGTAGCGCGCTGTGTTCGGATCCATCCAGATCGGTGTCTCTTCGAGCGAGAACGGCGTCACCCTTCCGGTGATGAGACCATGGTTGCCCAGAAACGCGATGCAGTCGTATACCGTTCTTTCGGCGTCGGTAGTTGGCTTGGCGGCTTCGGCCAGCTTAGTCCAGTTCTTGCCGCCGTCCGTTGTTTCCCTGACGATCTTGGGGAAGCCGATGGCGTAGCCGTGCAGAGGATCGCGGAAATGGACGCGGACAATACCCTTCTTCCAGCCTTCCATCTTTTTCCAGCTTCTTCCGCTTTCGCTAGTGGACCAGAGACCTTTGTCGGTGACCATCCATCCGGTGGAATCGTTCAGGAAGAACAGCGAAATGGGCTCTTCCTTGACGTCGACCGTGGCCCATTTCTGGCCGCCGTCGCTGGAAACTACGACAGCGCCCTGGCCGTGTCCCTTCTTGTCGAAGATGACGCCGGCGGCGATGCAGCGCTGGGCCGAAGGGCACTGTAGATCGCGAATGTTGAGTGTCGAATCCGCCTTGTCGTAGTTGAATTGCATCTTCCACCGTTCGTCGGCGCTGAGGATGAGCGGGAGGGAGAGGGCAAGAAAGAAGAGGATCGCGCGGTAGCTAGATGACTCGAAGTGGGGCGGACGCCCTCGTCCGCGCCGGGCCCCCTGGTCCGGCTGTTCCGTCACGGGAAAAACAGAGGCCGACGAGGGCGTCGGCCGCGGACCAGGGGGTCCGCCCCACATCTTGCTAGCTGGCACTTTTATTTTCCGGGCTCGATGAGAAAACCAGATCCGCTCCCGGATTCCCGGCTTTCGGCTCCAGTTGTGAGAGGGACAGCAAGCTGCCCAAGAGTTCACCAACCGTGGTGAGCAGTTCCATCTCCATGCCGGTGTGCGCATGTGGATTGCGGTGCTGCACGTTGATGACGCCTTCCACTCCGCGGCGCGAAATCACCGGCGCCGAGAGGAAAGCTTCGTAAGTATCTTCGGGAAGATTGCTGAACGATTTGAAGCGGGAATCGTGAAACGCCTCGCGCGAGATCGCGAGCAGGCGCTTTTCGCGGGCCACCCAGCCGGTCAAGCCTTCGGTCATGGCCAACTTCACATTGCCGACGGCGGCGGGCTGTGCGGAGTTGGTGGCGCGCAGCACCAATTCGCCCTTGTCCAGCAGGTAGATGAGGCAGGAGTCGCACTCCATGAAGTCCACTACCAGGGTGACGATGCCATTGAGCGCGTCCTGGAGCGGGATTTGGCGGACCAGGTAGCGGCTGATCTTCTGCAGCAGGCGCAGTTGGTGATCGGTGCGCGCAAGGCGCTGCTCTAGCTCCCTGGACTTGGACACTTGCTTTTATTATCCCATTGTGCAGACTTGATGTTAACCTCCTTGTGCTTCGCGCCGTCTAGAATAGAGTGAACTGCATGAAATTCCTAGTGGTAGTGTTTCTTCTCGCGGTAGCCATGGCCTCGCCGATCGCCGCCCAGACTTGGGACACTTCCGGGAATCAGTTGCTGGTGGGCACTTTCTATTTTCGCCAGGTTTTGTGGTTAGTGGGGTTCAACGATGGAAGTCTCGGGGCAGCCATCGCCTTGTACGGCACAATCGGTTTCGACGGCCAGGGAAACTACAGCATGAGTTTCCAAGATGTGGACAGCCGTGCGGCATTTGTCCAAACATTCAACGCGACCGGCACTTATTCTATTTCCGCCAGCGGTTACGGCTTCATAAGCAGCCCGTTTTCGGACGGAGGATCCGTTTACGGCCTGGTGTCCAACGGCGTTTTCATCGGCAGCAGCACTGAGGCCGGGTTCAACGATCTGTTTATCGCCGCGCAGCTTCCCTCATCGCTTCCGACCAACTCTTTTTTTCGCGGATCGTATTCCATGGTGGGCGTCGATTTCCCCGACCTCACTCCCGCTACCACGCTCGATTACCAGTTTCAAGTGAATCCCGACGGTAACGGGAATATCGGGAATGTAAGCGCCACGGGCTACGTCTCTGCGGCGGGCAGTACGGTGGTTACGCAAAACATCGGTGGCGTACGCTACTCTTTTTCTGGTGGCAGCGCGAGCGTGAACTTTGGGAGCTCCAGCACAGCGCGTCTCATCGTGGGGAACAAGTCTTTGTATTTCTCCCCCGACGGTAACTTTGTATTCGGCGGATCTCCCACCGCATGGGACATGATCATCGGCGTGCGCAACACCAGCGGCGCGACGAACTTCAGCGGCCTTTATTACCAGGCCGGAGCGACGCAGGTTGAGCCGACCACGGCCACCGGGTTCGCGGACTTGGACACCTTCTATGGATCGCTGAAGGCAAATGCCGGCGTGATTCTGGGCGCGCAACGCTTCCTTTCGGTATTCAACAACAACCCGCTGGATTTCACCTATGCCAGCTCGTTCACTTTGAATGCCGATGGCACCGCCGATGACAGTAACAACCATTACTTCTTTGGCAATGGCGGCGCGCTCCGAGTGGGGATGAGCAAGTTTCCTTCGATCGGGGTCAATGTGGCGATCCAAGCGCCGACCTTCACTCCCTCGGGTGTCTTCATTGATCCCACCGGCATTCTCAACGCCGGAAGTTCCGCGTTGTTCACAACGGGTGTCGCGCCGGGCGAGCTAATTTCGATTTACGGATCGAACCTGGCGCCCGCGCTAAAGGTGGATGGCACGTTCCCCACAACGCTGGGTGGCGTGCAGGTGATGGTGAACAATCGGCCCGCGCCGATTTACGTGGTGAGCCCTGGTCAGATTTCCGCAGTGGTTCCTTTTGCCACCAACGAGCTGATCGCTTCCATCCAGGTGATCAATAATGGCAACCCTTCCAACACGGTAACGTCTTTCGTGAACCTGACTGCGCCCGGCGTCTTTACGAATCCGGTGGGCGGACTGGGTAGCGCCGCCGCGCTGCATCCAGATTTTAAGCTGGTGACTGCGGACAATCCCGCGCAGGTCGGTGAGACGATCGCGATATATCTCACTGGCCTCGGCGCCGTGAGTCCGGCGGTGGCTGATGGCGCGCCAGGGCCGAGTAACCCGCTGAGCAACGCGACGAATGCCATCTTTGTTTTGATCGACGGCCAGCAGGCAACTCCCGCCTTCGCCGGACTGGCCCCCGGGCTGGTCGGACTTTATCAAATTAATGTGCAGGTGCCTACCGGTGTCCATATGGGCAATGTGAATCTGGCCATCTCGGCCCCGGATTATTTCACTTCGGAGGCGACGATTCCTATCGGATCCAGCGGGCTGGCTGCGTCTGAGTCGACGGACAGAATCGTAAGGCCGGTGGTCGAGCGAAAAAAGTTAGGGACCGGTTCCGCGGTCCAGCGTCGGCGTATGCCAAATTGAGAGGGTGCTGGTACTTGCCTCCAACTCTCCTCGCCGCCGGCAAATCCTGACTGCTGCTGGGATTCCGTTCACGGTTCGCGCGCCGCAGATAGAGGAACAACGGCGGGCGGACGAGTCGCCCAACGACTATGTGCGCCGGCTCGCCGAGCAAAAAGCCTTTGCTGTCTCGATGGCGGCGGACGAGGTGGTGCTGGCGGGCGACACCGTGGTGGTGGTGGATGAACACATCCTCGAAAAGCCGCGCGACCAGGCCGACGCCTTGCGCATGCTTCGCCTGCTTTCCGGCCGCGATCATGAAGTGATCACTGGAGTCTGTCTACGTAGCGCTTCCCGAACTATTGTCGATACGGCGGCCACGCGGGTCCATTTCGTCGAACTCAGCGACGCGGAGATGGACGCGTACGTGGCGAGTGGCGAGCCCATGGACAAGGCCGGTGCGTATGCTATCCAGGGGCTGGCTTCGCGATTCATCGATCGAGTGGACGGAGGCTACTTCAATGTGGTGGGGCTGCCGATTGCGCTGGTGTATCGATATTTGAAAGAACTGGGATGCGTTTAAGAAGGTGTTAGGTGTTAGCGGGCATCGGCTACTGATCGTCACCCTGTGGGGCAGGTTGCCAACCTGCGCGCGATTGTTAATCGCGCTGGACCAAGCGGGTTACCAACCCGCTGCAGGTTATCAACCTGCCCCACGGTCCGACTGATCCAGCAAGGGTCAATAGGTCAAGGGCGAGTATCTGGAGAGGAAGGATTGCGGCTGCCGCCACCTTCTTCTTCTTGTTCAGTCAAACCAGCGAATAATATTCGCGGTAGTCGATCGGGATGTCTATCAGAAACGGGATTCGTTGGGAGAGCACTTTGTCGACGCAGGTTCTTAGCTCGGCCAAGCTCGCGATGCGCCGGGCGGCGATGCCGAAGCCTTGCGCGACGGCGGCGAAATCCGGTGGAGTGAAATCCACGCCATAAGGTGGGAAGCCGCGGCGTTCGGCGCTCACGCGGATCAGGCTCAGGCTGCGATCGGAAAGCACTACCATCAGGATGGGTAGAGCGAGTTCGCGGATCAGCACCAGATCGTGGAGCATCATCAGCATGCCGCCATCGCCGACAACGGCCAGCACCGGTTTCTCCGGATTGGTGAGTTGTGCCGCGATGGCGGCGGGGATTCCGAAGCCCATTCCCGATAGTCCGTTGGACATGAAGAAGGTGCCGGGCTCATAGGCGCGCCAGAATTGGCCCATCACCAATTTGTGAGAACCGACGTCGCAGGTGGCGATGCCGTCGCGCGGGAAAACGGAGCGCAGTTCTTCGATTACGCGGAGTGGAGAGAGCCCGGGACCCGGGGATTCGGTTGGGCTTTGCTGAATCAGCGGGAGGGCGGGAAGCCAGTTCGGACATTGCGCCGTTTTCTTCGAAAGCTCATCCAACATCGGCGCGAGATCGCCGATCGCTTCGAGCGGCGCATAGCTTCCCTCGGCCATCGGCGCGGTGTCGAGCGCGACAACATTGACCTCGGCGAACCAGGTTTTATCGCACTCCACGGGATCGAAGCCTATGGCGACGATGAGGTCGGCGCTCTTGATCGCTTCGACGATGGGGCGATCCATGGCCATACCGGAGGCTACGCCGGCGAAGAGCGGATGATCCTCGGGAACGATGCCTTTTACTTTCGGCGTGACCAGGAACGGGGCTTGAAGCCTTTCGACGAAAGCTCGAATGGCCGGCCCGGTGGACGGCGTTGCGCCCAGACCGATCAGCACCAGCGGACGGGCGGCGGTCTGGAGGCGGCCGGCGATTTGATCGATGTGGGCGGAGTTGGGCGTTATGCTGACCGCCCGCATCGAGGTCCCCGCCGAATATTCCTGTACCGCGAGATCGCTGCCCAGAGAAACATGCACCGGACCCGGGCGCGGAGCGGTGGCGAGATCCATGGCGTGATTCATGAGCTGAATCGTATCGAAATCGCCGGCGCGGAATGAGCCTTTGGCGATGGGAGAGAACAAATCGTTGAGCGGGAGGCGCTGATGCGTCATGGTTGCGAGCGCTGCGCTGGGGATCTGTGCGGTGACGGCCAGCATCGGTGCGCGATCCAGAAAAGCGTTGGCCACGCCGGTGATCAGGTTCGTCGCGCCGGGTCCTAGCGTCGAAGCGCAGACGCCGGGGACGCCGGTGATTTGGCCGACCACTTGCGCCATCCACGCCGCGCTGGCTTCGTGACCAGTCAGCAGGAAGCGCAAACCTGAACGGCGGCAGGCATCGATGAACGCGACGATCTCGCCTCCGGGAAGTCCAAAGACATACTCGACTCCGCGAGCGGCCAAGGTCTGGGCCATCGCTTCGGCATGATTGGCCATAGGGTCCTTCCATCATAGCGGCCGGGTCGGCTACACTGGCTCACTTGGGTGCAGGCTCCGGCATGACTTGGCGAAATGGCGCGATCGGGCTGGCGATGGCCGGTTGTCTGGTGTTTCTAGGCGACGCCGCCGTGTTTCGGACTGGCCTATATTTTCTGATCGAAGAGCCGGATACCGCTGCCTCCGTTTTCGAACGGGAGATGCGGCTGGAGTTGGCGCGCCGGCATGACGGGCGCAAGCAGATCCTGATCGTCGGCGACAGCCGGGCTCAGTGCATCCGGCCACGCATCGCCGAGGAAGGACTGAAGCAGCGGGAGACGGCTTTTGCCAACGTGGCCGTTCTAGGGAGTAGCGTGCGTTCATGGTATTACCTGCTTCGCGAACTCGATCCGGAAGCCAATCGGTACAACGCGGTGGTCATCGGCGTGGACAGCTTTGACGACAACAACCATAGCTTTCGGGGCGAGTCGACCGCGGAAGTCGAGATGCCGGTAGCGAGTCTGCATGTTAAGGATCTGTTCGATTATCCGTGGACCTATCAACGGCCGGCTTACCGCCGGGACGCTTTCTTGGAGTGCTTGCTGAAGGGATCGGCTTACAAGCGCGATTTTATGGAGTTTCTGTCGAGTCCGCTGGATCGGATGACGAGGGCGGTGAAGTCGCGGGAACACTACGGGCCGTTCATGTGGGACTACGTAGGCGCCGACTGGAGCATGGCCGGCCTGGAAGTAGATTGGGCCGCGCGCAAGGTGAAGTTTCCCGATGCGGCGGATGCGCCCACGCGGGACATCATGCAAGACCAAGTGGAGCATTATGACGTTCCGGACGATCCGGCAAAGACAGTGTTCCGGCGCGAATGGCTGGGCCGCATCGCCAGGCACTATCGCGGTTCGCGCACGATCCTGGTGTTTGTTCGTTTGCTCTCCACGCCGATTCCGCCGCCCGCCGAGTTGCAGCGTACCCCACTTCACGGGATGCTGCGCGACCTGCCTGCGACACAATCGAACGTCCTGTTGCTGGACGAGCATCTCTTCGATCGCCTGCAACACCCGGAGTTCTTCCGCGACTATACGCATCTGAACGCCATGGGCGCCACCGAGGCGAGCAAGATCTTTGCGGACCAGGTACCGCTGATCCTGGCGCGAGCGGCGGGAGTGAACTGACCGCATGCTGTTCAGCTCCATGCAATTCTTCGCGTTCCTGGCGGTGATGCTGGCGGCATTCTGGGCGGCGCCTGTGCGCTGGCGCAAGTGGATACTGCTGGCCGGCAGCTACTTCTTTTATGCCTGCTGGAACCTGAATTTTGTTCCGCTGCTTCTTTCGCTCACGATCATCGACTACTGCGCGGCGCTGTGGATCGACCGGAGTTCTGGCGCGGCGCGGCGCGTGGCTCTCGGTATCAGCCTGATGGCGAACCTGACATTTCTGGGCTTTTTCAAGTACTACAACTTTGCCGCGGCCAACATCGCCTGGCTGGCGGGCAAGCCGCCCGACACGTTCGCACTGAACATTCTGCTGCCATTGGGAATCAGCTTCCATACTTTTCAAAGCATCTCCTACGTGGTGGATGTGTATCGGGGCGAGCAAAAGCCGATCCGCAATCCGGGGGACTACGCGCTGTTCATCTCCTTCTTTCCGCAGTTGGTGGCCGGGCCGATCGTGCGTGCCTGGCAGTTTTTCCGCGATCTTTACGACTGGCATCCGCCGGATGCGCTGGAGGTGCGGCGCGGCATACTGCAGATCTTTTTGGGCCTGGCCAAGAAGGTGGCGCTAGCCGACCAGTTCTCGCTGGTGTCGGACGCCTATTACGCCAACGTCACGGCACATCCAGGGATGTTGGCGGCTTGGACCGGCACGGCGGCTTTCGGACTGCAAGTCTATTTCGATTTCTCCGGCTACTCGGACATGGCCATTGGAATGGCCTTGCTGTTCGGCTTCCGCTTTCCGGAAAATTTCCGGCGGCCGTTCCTGGCCACCTGCATGACGGATCTGTGGCGCAGGTGGCACATGACGCTCACCAGTTGGTTGCGGGACTACGTGTACATCCCCCTTTGCCTCAAACACAGGAGCGCGGTGCGGATTTATGGCAGCCTGATGCTGACCATGTTGATCTGCGGCCTCTGGCATGGCGCGGCGTGGCACTACGTGATTTGGGGCGGTACGCAGGGCGTCTTACTGGGGATCGAGCGGGCGTTTGGCATCAGGCCGGTTGTGTTCCGCCGGCGTCCCATCAGCTTCACGATTCGCTGCGCTCTGACGTTTCTGGTCTGGACCGCTTGTGCGGCCATGTTCCGCGCGCCCGATCTGAGTGCGGCGTTGTTCACCTGGCGCGAAATGTTTCACGGCGCGCTGGGCGCACCAATGTTGAGCCCGGCGCACATCGAACTGGCGATTCTCACGCTGCTGTTGGCTATTCTCGAAGATTGGAAGCAGTGGTTCGAAGGTACGGTCCGAAGCAGCCAGTTTGCTTATGCCGGGGTCTTGGCCATGCTCCTGGCGGCGTTGGAGCTGTTCAGCGTAACCGAGCGGTCCATACCGTTCTTCTACTTCCAGTTCTGAGGGCGGCTTGAATCTTTTTGGATCCATCGGCATCAAATATCTTGACATCAAGATAAAGGAGGCGGCGAGTATGACCAAGACGGACGTGAAACAGAGAAGCGTGCAATGGGTTTATTCCGCCCATCGAACACTGGAAGGCGGCGGCGTGGAGATCGGCCGGGCGTTTCCCACGGCTCAACTGGAGGATGTGGATCCATTTCTGCTGCTGGACCACATGGGGCCGATCGAATACAAGCCGGGGCAGAATACAGGATTTCCGGATCATCCGCACCGCGGATTCGAAACCGTCACCTACCTGCTCGCGGGACAGATGGAGCACCGGGATTCATTCGGCAATCGGGGATTTCTGGAAGCCGGCGATGTGCAGTGGATGACGGCCGGCTCCGGGTTGGTTCATTCCGAAATGCCGGGGCGCGACCTGGTACGAACCGGCGGCCGGCTGGAAGGATTCCAGATTTGGATCAATCTTCCGCGGCGCGACAAGATGACGCCGCCTCGATATCAGGAGTTGAAGGCGGCGGAGATTCCGCACGCTGAGAGAGATGGCGTTCGAGTGAAAGTGATCGCCGGAGAGGCGCTGGGTACAAAGGGCGCGATCGAGAGCCGGTCGCCCATGCTGTATCTGCATCTGACGCTGGCGCCGGGCGCGCGGCACGTCCAGGAAATTCCAAGGAACTTCAACGCGCTGGCCTACGTTATTCGCGGAGAGGCGGCGTTCGGTGGGCTGGAGGAAGCCCAGGGCGACGGGCGTGTGGTTTTGTTCGCGCACGATGGCGATGAAGTGAGCATTACGAATCCCTCGGACAAGCCAGTGGATCTGCTGCTGCTCGGCGGCGAGCCGATCGGCGAGCCGGTGGCCCGCTATGGGCCATTTGTGATGAACACGCGCGAAGAACTGGTGCAGGCGTTCGAGGATTACCGCAGCGGCAAAATGGGCACGCTGGACTAATCTCTGTTCTGGGATGTGTGGGGCCTCAGGCTAAAGCCTGTGCTACCTATCATCAGCAGCTTGGTAGCACAGGCTTTAGCCTGTGCACTTTTGTTGTTGACATCCGACATCAGCTCCTGGTAGATTGTTGTAGAGGATCTACAACATGTCGCAACCGTCCCGGATGGATCTGCTGCAGGGCACGCTCGATCTGCTGATCCTGCGCACCCTCCAACACGGCCCCATGCACGGCTGGTCCGTGTCCGAGCGCATCCAGCAGATTTCGCGCGAAGTATTGCAGGTGAACCAAGGTTCGCTCTATCCGGCGCTGCATCGGCTGGAACATCAAGGCTGGATCAAGGCGGAATGGGGCGTCTCCGAGCTCGGCCGGCGCGCGCGATTCTACAGCCTGACCGCGCAGGGCAAGAAGCAACTGGAACTCGAGACTGAAAACTGGGCGCGCCTTTCCGATGCGATCGGCCGTGTCCTGAAGCTGGCTTGATATGTCGTGGCACGATCTCCGATTGCGGCTGCGCGCCCTGTTGTTCCGATCCCGCGTGGAATCCGAACTTGATGAAGAATTGAAGTTTCATCTCGAGATGGAAGCGCGCAAGCACGGCACGTCGGGCCTGGACCCGGCCGATGCGACCCGCCAAGCGAAGGTCGCTTTCGGAGCAGCCGAGCGCGTCAAAGAAGAATGCCGCGACACCCGCGGCACGCAGTGGTTCGACAACTTCCTTCAGGATCTGCGATTCGCCTTTCGCCTGCTCCGTAAGGATCGCGGTTATGCCTTCACGGCCATTGCGGCGCTCGCCCTGGGTATCGGCTCCAACACCGCTCTGTTCACTCTTTTTGCCGCGACCGTTCTCAAGCCGCTCCCTGTTCCGAACCCCGCGGGCCTGGTGAACCTCTGGCGAACCACCGCGCAATCTCCACGAGGCGGATTTTTCTCATTTGCCGACTACATCTATTACCGCGACCATAATTCGGGCCTTGCAGCGCTCGCCGCGGAGACGCCGGCGCACCTGCGGCTGGTGACTGCTTCCGGGCCGTCGCTCGCCACCACCAACGGGGCCGAACCCATGTTCGGCCTATTTATTACCGCGAACTATTTGAACGTCTTCGGCATACAACCAATCGCCGGACGCGATTTCCTGCCCGAAGAAGAGCGGCAAACCGCGGGCCCCTATCCAGTTCTGCTCAGTGAGAATTACTGGGATCGCCGCTTTGGGCGAAACCCCAGCGTGCTTGGCCAAACTCTGATGCTGAGTGGAACCCAGACCGTGGTCATCGGTATCACGCCGCGCGATTTTATGGGAACCAGGCAGGATGTTCCCGATGCCTGGGTGATCGCTTCCGCGTTTGGCGATGTCGGCCGCCGCGCCCTCAACCGCAACGATCTTTCGTGTGGCCTCACCGGGCGGCTGAAACCAGGGGTTACCCGCCAACAAGCTCAGGCGGATTTGTCAGTGCTGGCCAGCTCCCTGCGTCAGGAATATCCGCAGGCAGAACGCCAATGGAACGTCCAGGTGGTGCCCGCGTTGCGATTTGGCACGAACCACCAAGCCTTAACGATCCTCTTCGGCATTCTGCAGGTCGCCATGGGTCTCGTGCTCTTAATCGCCTGCACCAACGTCGCGGGGCTGCTGCTCGGCAAATCGGTTACTCGCCGCAAGGAGATCGCCGTTCGCTTGTCGCTTGGAGCGTCGCGTGGCCGTCTGGTCCGCCAGTTGGTGAGTGAAGGCGTGCTGATGGCCTTACTGGCCGGCTTCGCATCGCTCTTGATCACTTGGCAGGCGCTGGCCGCCATCGGTCGTGTCGTGTCGGCGGCCCTGGCGGTGAAGGGCACCACGCTCGCTATCGACGTGACACCCGATCTGCATGTCTTCGTCTATATCCTGACTATCAGCATTCTGGCCGGCGTCTCGTTTTCGCTCGCCCCCGCTCTGCAATCCACGCGTCCCGACTTAGTGGCTGCGCTCAAAGACGAAACCGCGGCCTTCGGAGTACGGAACAAAGGCCGATTGCGGGGATGGCTGGTGGCCTCTCAAATCGCGGTCTCCCTGACGCTTCTGATCGGCGCCGGATTGTTGACCTCGAGTTCCGTTCGCATGGTCTCCATCGATCCTGGATTCGAAACGCGCTCGGTCTTGAATCTGACCGTCTTGAATCCGCAGGAATTGGGATATTCGGCCGCCCGATCGCAGGACTTGCAACGGACGCTGCACGACCGTTTGCGCGCCACCCCCGGTGTAGTCTCAGTCAGCTTCGCAACGCGCATTCCACTTGGCGGAAATGTAACGAGCACCTTCGTGTCACCCAACGATCGCCCGCCGTCTGCAACCGGGCAGCGGCAGTTTCCGTTTTCGTACGTCTCGCAGGATTACTTCCAGACCCTCGGCATCCCTCTGCTCCGTGGGCGCGCATTCACCGCACAGGAGATCGGCTCCAACGCGGCCGTCGCCGTGATCAGCGAAGGACTGGCGCGTCGCTTCTGGCCGGATGACGACGCCATCGGAAAGCGAATTTCGCTTGGGTCGCGCACCGAAGTCCGTTTTGTGGGACGCCGCACTCCGCTTTCGCCCTCCACCGAAGTCATCGGGGTGGCGCGTGAGGTGTACAGCCAGAGCCTCACTGCCCCGGATGCGGGCGTCGTTTATATTCCCAAGCCAGCGGACGAATGGGGTGGGCTGGTGTTTGTCCGTGTATCCGGCGACCCGTCCTCTGTGGCGGGCGCATTGATCCGCGAGATCCATGGCACGGAACCGAACCTGGCCGTCTCCGCCGAAACGTTAGAACACATGATCGCCACTGGTGAAGTGTCGGCGCTTTACCGCGTGGGCGCGATTGTTTTCACCGCCATCGGCCTGCTGGGGTTCACGCTGGCTTCGGTCGGCATCTACAGCATCATGGCGTTCAGCGTGAGCCAGCAGACCCGCGAGGTAGGTATTCGCATGGCGCTGGGCGCGCAACGTAGGGATGTGCTGCGGCTCTTGCTCGGTGCAGGCCTGAAGTGGATAGTCGCCGGATTGCTGATCGGCGCAGGCCTCGGCGCCATTCTCTCTCGCGTGCTCGCGTCGCAATTGCTGCTGGAGGGGCAGGGTTTTCTCGACCCGGCGGTGATCGCAGCCGTCTCCGCATTGACCGGATTGCTGGCTCTGGTCGCCGCGTATTTCCCAGCCCGCCGGGCGACGAAGCTCGATCCGGCGCTGACTCTGCGGTTCGAATGACAAGGTTCCACTGATCATCAGCCTGTGGGGCAGGTTGCCAACCTGCGCGCGATTGTTAATCGCGCATCGCCAAGAGGGTTACCAACCCGCTGCAGGTTATCAACCTGCCCTACACCTTTACTGATTTTTCTCGGCGCTGAGGCCTAGTCTCTTGAGCAGCTTGATCAATTCCCCGCGCTCGCGGCGTGAAAGGCCCGCGGCCGCTTGCTCCATTGCGACCGCGTGATCGGCGAATGCGGACTGGATCAACTTCCGTCCCGGCGCGGTGAGATGCACCACTCGCGCACGCCGATCCTCCGGATCGTTCTTTCGCTCCACCAGGCCCTTCCGCTCCAGCCGATCGATGGCCACGCTCGCGGAGCCGCTGGTCAGCCGTACGATCGCACCAATAGTATTCACCGGCAGCGGCCCCTTATGCAGCAGGCCTTCCAGGATGGCGAATTCCGACATCCCCAGCGGCAGCGTGCCGATGTGTTTCTCGGCGTGGCGGCGCAGCGAATCGTACGCCTTCCACAACACGAGCCAGACGTGGATTCCGGCGGTCGGATCAGTTTTCAACTGACATCAATCGTAGCGCAGGGCCACCATCGGATCGACTCGCGAGGCGCGCCGCGCGGGTAGAAAGCCCGCGAGCGCGGCGATGGCCAGCATCAGCGAGGTGGCCACGGCAATGGTCGCCGGATCGGTTGGACTGACGCCAAAAAGCTTGGTAGCGATCAATCGCGTCGCCGCGAGTGTCACCGGCACGCCGATCGCGATCCCGGCAATCACCAGCCACATGCTTTCTTTCAAAACCATGCTCAGCACTCCGGCGTTCGATGCCCCCAGCGCCAGCCGGATGCCGATTTCATTCGTCCGCCGCGCAGCAGTGTACGCCATCACGCCATAGAGACCCAGGCACGCCAGCAGTACCGCGAGCACGCCGAAGAAACCGGAGAGCGCGGCAATCAATCGCTCCTCCACCAGCGAATCGTTCAGTTGATCTTCGGCGGTATCGATCTTCAGGATCGGCAGGCTCGCATCGATGCTGCGTAGCTCATCGCGAACGCGGCCGGTGACGCCCTGCGAGTTTCCGGCAGTGCGCACGACAACACACATAGCGAATAGGTGAGTAAGATCCTGGCGGTAGGGGATGTAGATCATCCTGGTGTTTTTTTCGCGCGCGGACGTATACTTGGCATCTCGCACCACCCCGACGATTTCGATCGGTGTACCCGGATCGCGACGCATACCGAAGTGCTTACCCACCGGGTTCCGATCGCCGAAATAGTAGCGCGCCATGGTTTCGTTGACGATGGCCACGCGCGGCGCCGTTTCCCGATCGCGCAGCGTGAAATCGCGGCCCAGCAGGAGCTTGATGCCCGCAGTGTCGAAGTATCCCGGCGACACCAGACTCCAGGGAACAAACGGCTCTTCCTGCGGTTTGGGCGTGTAGCCCTCAACATGCGGAACCGGACTCCCTCCGTGGCCGCCAAGCACTCCGAACGCCGATGGACTTGCGGATCGAACGCCAGGAACGGCATTGATCCGCTCCAGCACGGCTTCATAAAGGCTAGCCAGGTTGGGGCCCTGGCGGCCTTCGTGATCGGGCGCGGTCCAGACCAACAGCACGTGGTCGCGATCGAATCCGACGTCTTGCGTTTTCAGATTGCGCAGGGATCGCGCAAACAATCCCGCGCCGATCAGCAGCACCAGAGAAAGGGCGACTTGCACGACCACGAGCATTTTGCCAAAGCCGAACCGTCCGGCTGAACCTCCTGAATCCGCGCCCCGTCCGGCGAGTGACGGCGATACCGAAACGCGCGCAGACCGCGCGGCCGGCGCGAGACCAAACAAAATTCCCGTAACCAGGCACAGTCCCAGCGCGAAGAAAAGCATCCGCGCGTCGGGATGCAAATCGAGGCTCAACTCCGGCAGACCGGTGCCTACGAATTTCAGCAGCGCGTTCGTCCCCCAGATGGCGAACAGGATTCCGAAAGCCCCGCCCAATGTCGACAGCAGAACGCTTTCAGTCAGCAACTGTCGCAGGATCTGTCCGCGCCCCGCGCCGACCGCCAACCGCACCGCCATCTCCCGCTGTCTCGCCGCGGATCGCGCCAGCAGCAGATTCGCAACGTTCGCGCAGGCGATCAACAGAACAAGGCCAACCGTCACCATCAGGATCAGCAGCGGCTGCTGGAAGGTGGTGCGCTGCATCGAAAATCCCCGCGATGAAGGCTCCAGCGAAACTTTCACTCTCAATCGCTCGTCCAGCATGCGCGGCGTGAGATTTCGCATCTCCCTCACGGCTGACATGCTCGCCACTTGCAAAGCTGCCTCCGCTTGCGCCACGGGCACACCGGGCTTGAGCCGAGCCACAATTCGTATCCACGGCGGATTCGGATTGTTGAGTAGTCCCGGCCGTTCCAGCATCACTTGCGACTGCATGGCAATCGGTATCCACACGTCGGTAGGAAGCCCAATCCAATCGCCGGCAAATCCCGGCTGTGTCACGCCAAGAATCGAATAGGTGGTGCCATTCAGCGTGAACGATCGCCCCACCACATCCGGCGCGCGATAAAAGCGGCGTTGCCAATAGTCATAGCTGATCACCGCCACCGGATGGCCGCCAGGCACGCGATCGTCGTCCGCCGTGAGAGTCCTGCCAGTTATCGGCTGCACCTGGAGCATCGAAAAATAAGTTCCCGACACCAGGCCAACGCGGACCGTGGCCGAGTCCAGCCCGCCGCCGGTTCCATTGATGGTGATGTTCGACCGGTCGAGCAAGCAGATGGCGGCGATACCGTCGAAGACGCCGGGCACTTGCCGGAACTTTTCGTAGGTCGGATAAGCTTCAAACGAAACGCCCGCATCCTTATACCCGAATGTGTAGAGCTGTTCGGGATGCGGCACCGGCAGCCGCTTCAACAACAGCGCATCCAACACGCTGAAGATGGCGGTGTTGGCGCCGATGCCCAGCGCGAGCGAGAGCACAGCCACCGCGGTGAATCCCTTGCTGCGCGCCATCAGGCGCAGGCCGTAACGCAGGTCCTGGCCGAATCGTTCGAATGCCGTCCATCTCCACATATCCCGCGTGACCTCCTTCACCAGCCCGACATTGCCAAATTCCTTGCGCGAGGAGTCGGCCGCTTCGGCAGGATTGTCACCGCGGGCCGCTCGATCCTGTTCAGCCATGTTGAGATGGCTTTGCAGTTCTTCTTCGAGTTCCTTCTCGCGTTTGCTCCTCCAGAACATCACTCGTACCTCAAGGCCACCATCGGATCGACATGCGCCGCCCGCCGCGCTGGAACGTAACCCGCCAAAGCCGCCACTGCGATCATCAGCAGCGTTGCGCCGGTGATGGTCAACGGATCGGTCGCGCTCACGCCGAACAACCTGGTCGAAATCATCCGAGCTGCGGCGAGCGTCACCGGCACGCCGATCGCGATCCCAACCGCCACCAGCAGCAGGCTCTCCCCGAGCACCATCCCCAGCACCTTCGCTCGCGTCGCACCCAAAGCCAGCCGGATGCCGATTTCATTCGTCCGGCGCGCAGCGGTATACGACATCACGCCGTACAAACCTAGACACGCAAGCAGCACTGCGAGCCCGCCGAAGAATCCGGCCAGTGTCGCTACCAGCCGCTCCTGCACCAGCAGGTCGTCAAGCTGCTCGTCGACGGTCTCGATGCGCAGCACCGGCAGTTTGGGGTCGATCTCGCGGAGCACCTGGCGAACACTGTTCGACAATCCGGCCGGGTTGCCAACGGCGCGCACCGCGACGCATATGACCTGCGTCAACCGGCCCAGTTGCTGGCGATACGGCATGTAAAACATCCGCTGGCCCTCCTGCCGGGGCGATTCGTATCTCATGTCCTCCACTACGCCCACGATCTCCTTGGTGATGCCCCAGGATTCGAAGTGCTTGCCGAGCGGATCCTGGTTGGGGAAAAAATGCCGAGCCATGCTCTGATTGATCACCGCCACCTGAGGCGTCGTGGTGGTGTCGCGATCCGTGATGTTTCTGCCCTCCAGCAAGTGCAATCCCATGGCGTCCAGAAATCTCGGTCCGACAATGCTCCACTGCGCGCGCAGATCGGACTGTGAGTTGGGGACATAACCCGGGACGTTCATGAATGCGCCGAGCAGCGTGTTTCCCTGCAGCAGGCCATACACCGATGGGCTGGCGGCACGAACGCCGGGAATCGCCGACAGACGTTCCTCCATCGTTTGATAAAGCGCCGCGGTCGCAGGGCCCCAGCGGCCGGTTTGACCAGGCGCAAGCCAAACCAACAGCACATGGTCGGTGTCGAATCCCAGGTTCTGCGATTTCAGGTTGCGCAGCGTCCGCACGAACAGTCCCGCGCCAATCAAGAGCAGCAGCGACAGCGCCACTTGCGACACCACCAACAATTTGCCAAAAGAAAACAGCCCGCTGGAACCGCGAGAGTCCACGCCGCGCTCCACCAGCGCCGGCGAGATGGAAACTCTCGCCGCCCGAAACGCCGGCGCCAGGCCAAAAAGGATCCCGGTGATCAGGCACAGCGCGAACGTAAACACCAGGATTCGCGAGTCGGGATGCAGATCCAGAAACACTCGCGCATTCATGTTGCGTAGCGGTCCGGCGCTGGCGAAAGATGCCAGCACGTTCGCGCCCCACTGGGCGAAGGCTACACCCAACGCGCCGCCCAACATCGCCAGTAGCACACTTTCCGTCAGGAGCTGCCGCACGATGCGGCCGGATCCAGCGCCAATGGCCAGTCGCACAGCCATCTCCCGCCGCCGGCCCGTCGACCGCGCCAGCAGCAGGTTCGCAATGTTGGCACAAGCTATCAGCAGCACCAACGCCACCATCATCATCAGCATGGTCAGCGGTTGAGTAAATGTTTCCCGCTGCGGCGAGATTCCTCGTGCCGCCGATTGCACGCCGATGCTCGTGTCCTTGATGTATTGAAGTTCCTGCGGCGAGGGGTTGGGGCCGGCCCTGTCGCGCAGATCCTGATCGAAAACCACCTTCGCCGCAGCCAACGCCTGCTGGGCCGATACTCCAGGTTTGAGACGTCCCAGTATACGGACGAGTATTCTTGAAGGTTGGCGCGGTAACTCTGTCATTACTTCCGCAACCATGGCGAATGGAATCCAGAAATCCGCCGGCCTTCCGATCCACTCCCCGGTAAAACCTCGCGGCGTTACTCCCAGGATGGTGTACGTAGTGCCGTTGAACGTCAGCGTTCTCCCCACCGCGTTGGGGGCGAATGCGAAACGGTGTTGCCAGTACGCGTAGCTGATCACCGCCACCGGATGCCCGCCTGGCACGCGATCGTCATCGGGTGTGAATACCCGGCCGGTGATGGCGCTCACGCCCAAGGTAGGGAAGTAGTTGCCGGGGACAACCGCCACGTGGACTTGCGACGGGTCCACGCTGCCGCCGGGTCCATCGATGGCGACGTTCGACCGATCGGTAGTGAAGGTGCCGGACATGCCGGAGAATACCTGCGGCAAGCCACGGAATTTCAGATACAACCGATAGTCGAACAAGCCGCTGTCGGACTGGCCCATGAAAAACCGGTTGAAAGTCACCAGTTGCTCGGGATCGCGGACCGGCAGTTTTCGCAGCATGAGCGTGTCGATGACGCTGAAGATGGCCGTGTTCGCTCCGATGCCGAGCGCGAGCGAAAGCACGGCCACGGTGGTGAATCCTTTGCTGCGAGCCATCAGGCGCAATCCGTAGCGCAGATCTTGCGCGAATCGCTCGATCGACGCCCAGCCCCACATATCGCGCGTGACCTCCTTCACTAGTCCGACATTGCCGAACTCCTTGCGCGCGGAGTCGGCAGCGTCGGCAGGATTGTCTCCGCGCGCCGCTCGATCCTGTTCAGCCATGTTGAGATGGCTTCGCAGCTCTTCCTCAAGTTCCTTCTCGCGCTTGCTTCTCCAGAACATCATTCGTACCTTAAGGCCACCATCGGATCGACATTCGCCGCCCGCCGCGCTGGAATGCCTCCAGCAAACGCGGCGACAGCAATCATCAGCAGTATCGCGCCGGAGATGGTAAGCGGATCGCTCGCGCCGATGCCATACAGTTTGGTCGAGATCAGCCGCGTGGCAACTAACGCCACCGGCACGCCGATCGCGATTCCTGCAAGAACCAGAACCAGGCTCTCCCGGATCACCATCCGCAGAACATTCTCCGGCATCGCTCCCAGCGCCAGCCGAATGCCGATCTCGTTGGTCCGCCGCGCCGCTGTATAGGACATCACCCCGTACAATCCGAGACAGGCGAGAAGCACACCCAGTCCGCCGAAGAAGCCGGAGAGCGAGGCCATGAGACGCTCCTGCACCAGGACGTCGCTGAGTTGTTCAGCCACTGTATCGATCTTGAGCACTGGTAAGGCCGCATCGAGCGTGTGAAGCTCCTCTCGAATTCGCGCCCCCATGCTGGCGGGATTTCCCGCGGTGCGCACCACCAGGCACATGCGCTCCATGGCGTGTCCAAACTGGCGATAGGAGTAATACGGCAGCTCCAGTTCTCGAACCCGCGGCGTGCCGCCGGTGAAGTCTTTCGCTACACCGACGATCTCCACCCAATCGCCCGGGCCATCGGCCCACAAATATTCGCCGACGGGATTGTCATTGCCGAAATAGTAATGCGCCATCGCCTGATTGATAATCACCACACGATGCGCTGTCGCCGTGTCGCGTTCGGTGAAATCGCGCCCAGCCAGCAACTGGATGCCCGCTGCCGCGAAGAATCCCGGAGAAACGTATGTTCTCCAACCGCCCAGACCGTTGCCCCGCGGCGTCCGGCCGCGAATCTTCATTGGCTCGTCCGGAGTCCCGCCATCCCAGCCGTTCAATAGCCCCTGATTGCTGATGCCCGCGGACAGCACTCCGGGCAGCGATGCGGCGCGTTCCTGCACAGTACGCCAGAAGTTCAGGACCGATTCGCCTTGCCGGCCGGTTTGACCGAGCGAGGTCCAGACCAGCAAGACATGCTCGCGATCGAAACCCAGATCCTGTGCCTGGAGGTTGCGCAGTGTGCGCAGGAACAAACCTGCCCCGATCAGCAGCAGCACTGAAAGCGCGACTTGCGAAATCACCAATAACTTCCCAAGCCTGAAGCGGCTGCCGCCGTCCGAACTGGCGCCGCGCCCGGTCAACGACGGTGCGAGCGAAACACGCGATCCACGAAACGCCGGAGCCAGCCCGAACAGGATTCCGGTGAGCAGACATAGCGCCGCGGCGAAGGCAAAGACACGCACATCGGGATGCAGATCGAGCGAGACCCATTGCGAAGGCGCGCGCGAATCGAGCTGGGTGGGTCCGAGTGAGAACGTGGAGAGCGTGCTGGCGCTCCAAACGGAGAAAATGAACCCGAGCGCTCCGCCCATTACTGCAAGCAAAACGCTCTCCGTCAGCAGTTGGCGAATCAGGCGGCGTTGACCAGCGCCCACCGCCAGGCGCACGGCCATCTCCCGCTGCCGTGCTTCGGCACGCGCAAGCAACAAGCTGGCCACGTTGGCGCAAGCGATGAGCAACACCAAGCCCACCACGATGGCGAGGATAGTGAGGGATTGGCCGAAGGAAACCCGCAGCGGCGAATACCCGGCGCCTGCTGGAAACAGTTTGAGATGGCGCTGCGCGATCATTCGCAGAACCTGTGGCGGCGGATTCGGACCGGCGATTTCCCGCTGATACTGTTGCTCGATTGCGTTCGCAGAGGCCTGCGCCTGTTCCCGGCGAACGCCCGGCTGAAGCCGCCCGACGATGCGGATCCAGGGATTGCCCCTGGTGAGGAATCCTTGCATCTCCATCGCCACCTGCGACTGCATTGCCATCGGAAACCACAAATCGATTGGCCGTCCGATCCAGTCACCCAGAAAATTCCGCGACATTACGCCGATGATCGTAAATGCGGCGCCGTTCATGGACAGCGTGCGGCCCAGAACATCGCTGGAGCGGGCGAATGCACGCTGCCAATAGCGGTCGCTAATCACCACCAGCGGGTGCCCGCCGGGAACGCGATCTTCGTCGGCGCTGAAGGCGCGCCCCATCGCCGGTTGCACGCCGAGCATCGAGAAGTAATTGCCGGAAACCAGAGCGACGCGGACCAGGCCGGTATCCAGTCCGCCGCCCGGTCCATTGATGGTGACGTTGGAGCGGTCGGTGACGGAAATCGCCGAGAGGTCCGAGAAGCCTTGCGCACCATCGCGTATCCGTACGAAAAGCGGATAGGGAAAAGGCGGCGCCAAGGGCTCGCCTTGGAGACCAACCGCCGCTAACCGTTCGGGATCGTGGACTGGCAAGTTTCGCAGCATCAGCGCATCGATGACGCTGAAAATCGCGGTGTTGGCGCCGATACCCAGCGCCAGCGAAAGCACCGCAACAGCAGTGAACCCCGGACTCCGGCGCAGCATCCGAATCCCGTAACGCAGATCTTGCGCCAGCCGATCGAGCGACGCCCTACCCCACATCTCTCGCGTCACCTCTTTGATCAAACCGGCATTGCCCAACTCGCGCCGTGCCGCTGCCTCAGCTTGCTCCGCTGTCTCGCCCCGCTCCATCCGATCGTGCGCCGACATCCGCAGATGGTTGCGGATCTCCTCGTCCAGGTCCCGATCGCGGCGGCGCCGCCAGAAAAAGGCCCACAGGCTAAAGCCTGTGCCACCGCCGATCAATTTTGGTAGCACAGGCTTTAGCCTGTGTAGTCTCTTCCCGAAGCCTGCCAGGAACCTCATGCTTCACTTTTCCTTGGGTTCAGAGCGCCGGCCATCGCTTCGACGAGTTGCGCCCAGCGGGAATGCTCGGACGCCAGTTGCTTCTTACCGGCCGCAGTCAGCCGATAAAGTTTGACCCGCTGCTTGTTTTCAGAAACCGTCCACTCGGACGCGATCCATTTCTGCCGTTCCAGCCGATGCAGCGCCGGATACAGCGACCCGGTGTCCACCTGCAGCACCTCGCCGGAATTCGCGCGAATGGCCTGGCTGATTCCGTACCCATGCTGCGCCCCCCATTGCAGCGTCTGCAGAATCAGCAGGTCCAGCGTCCCCTGCAGCAGCTCAATCCGGTTCAGGTAGCGTTCATTCTTCGGCATGTAGACAGACTACACCCAGGGATGTAGAATGTCAACAGCCTTTGATTCCTAGCTTCGCGCGCCCTGGTAAGTCCCTTCCCCCTGCTCCACGTGGCTCCACCGCAACTCCGCGAGATACAGCAGATTGCCATCCGGATCGTCAAAGCTCACAAACGACCCAGCCTTGCCCTCATTCACCACCTCATGGAATCGCACGCCCTTGGCCTCCAGCGCCTTCACCGCGTCCTTAATGGAGCCGGTCAATTCCAAACCAATCGACATGGAACCCTTGCGCCCCGCTGGCATGGCCGACGACGCCGGATGCAGTCCGATGGTCAGTCCCTTGCCAACTTCCACCGACGCCCAATGGTCGCCGAAGCGATAGGCCAGCTTCAGGCCCAGAGTCTCGGTATAAAAACGTACCGCGGTGTCCATGTTTGAAACATAGACAGTGACATTTCCACTCGAAAACATTGTGTTCCTCCTGGGCCGGAATTCGGCTCCTCCTTAGCATCCACCAAACTGAGTAGGATGAAAAGAGCCACTTGCGCACGAAGGTACCACTTTCGGCGTTCCAGATCGACAGAAAATCCACCGATCCCCTGCATCGCCAGCTCTATCATTTCCTCCGGCGAGCGATTGTCCAAGGAGAATTGCCCGCGGATGCGCCGCTTCCTTCCACACGCGCGCTGGCCCGACGTCTGGCCGTTTCCCGGAACACCGTCGTGAACGCCTACGAATCTCTGATGACGGAAGGTCTCCTGAACGGCAAAATTGGCTCTGGTACCAGGGTTCGCCGCATCTCCGATCCGACAGCCTACGCGTTCTATCCCCAAGCGCTCGACCCCCGCCGTGTTCTGCGCGAGTCGCATTACCCAACCGAAGCTCGATCGCTTGTCGATCCGGACGGCAACCTGATCTACATCCATCGTTGATCGGGGCGGGGAAGTTCACGGCATAAACCGGGGACAGTCTACCTGTTTTCGCGCGACCGGAATTCGACGTTCTCGACGTATTGGCTGCGCGCAAACAGGCTGACTGTCCCCGGTTTTTGCGCGTGAGCTTCTGCAACTTGCTACTGCGATTCATGCGTGAAAAGACCCAACGGCTTTCTAGCACCCCGCTATCTATCAGATTCCACTAGGCTTCTCATGGGCACTGCAATTGCTCGGTCCAGTCACCAAGGGAAGGAGTCATATGAAGACAACCCTTTGCGTTGCATCCGTTCTTGCCTTCGCTTTGCCCGTGTTGGCTGCGGACAAAGCACCCGAAACTGCTCAGGTCCAGAGGGGCCACCAACTGTTCCTGAAATCCACCAAAGGTATCGCCTGCGCCAACTGCCACAGCATGGCGGGCATCGGAACGGCCATCGCGCCGGACCTCACCAGCATGGCCACCTACGCCCCGCCGCGCGGATTGGTATCGACCATGCACATGACCATGACCGAGCACGTGCAGTTGGTGAAAACCAACGACGGGAGTTTTCCGGGACTGCTGAAGCAGAAGCAAGGCGACACGTCCGAATTCTGGGACTTGAGCCAGACACCGCCGGTGTTGCGCACGCTCACAGCGAAGCAGGTCGTCTCGGTGGACCGCGATCAGAAGTGGCAGCATCCTCCCTCCGTGACCGACTACACGTCGCAAGAACTCGCCGACCTGGTCGCTTTCTTGCGTTATGCGGCTACCGGATCAGTGAAGGAAATCAAGCCGGCGGATATCGAGTAGCCGACAGCACGGCTCTTACCGCTTCGCTGCCTTCGATGACTTGCGGAGGCTGGGCGCCTGCAGCGAGCAACAATTCCACCACCGCGCCGTAGTCTCCGGTCTTGCGATTCCAACCATGCTCGGAACCGTGGATGGCCCAGCCGAGCGGCGTGGCCTGATACTGTGGATCCTTCTTTTCCAATGGCGGCCGATGACGCAGAATCACTCGCGCCATCTCCGCGTTTCCATGCCAGGCCGCAAAGTGCAGCGGCGTAGTTCCGTGGCCGCCATCTACTGGCCAGCCGGCATCCAGCATCAGGCGAACCGCGTCCGTGTTGTTCATCTCAGCCGCATCGGTGATTTGATGGCGATCGTCAGCGGACAGGTTCGCGCGCAGTCCCTTCACAGTCGCCTCGTCGCCCAACCAGCAGGCATTGATCAGCCGCACCGCGGGCGTCGATTCGCTTCGCTCCATCAACAGTTCCAAAACATTCTTGTGCCCAAATTCCCGCGCGAGCTGGTGCGCCGTCTTGAACTTGCCGAGCGTCCAGATATAAATGCTCCCGCCGCTCCTCGGATTCTGTTTCGGGAAAAAATGCTCGTCTACCCGCATGCGGATCGATTCCGGGTCGGCCTCCAAATGCTTCCGCACCAGCACGGCATCGCCGAGCGCCGCAGCCATCAGAATATCGGTATGGCAACCGCGCTGGATCAGATAGCGAGCCACGTCAGCCCGTTCGCGAACCATGTACTGCGCCGCAGTCGACTCATGATCGATGTCGCGGGCGTCGATATCGGCGCCCTTATCCAACAGGTATTCTGCGATCTCCACTGAGGCCGCGAAGTGCAGCGGCATCTGGCCATCGCCCCCGCGAGCGTGGACCAGCGTGGGATCGGCGGCCACCATCTCCTTCAGCTTTTCGAACATCCCTAGCCGGGCGGCGGAGTGAACATCCAGCCGCGCGCCTCGCTCGATCAAGTATGCGGCGAGTTCCGGCTCGGCCGAATCCAGGACGCCGAAGCTGCCAGCCCACCACTGGCTTCGAGCATTGATGTCCGCCCCGGCGTCGAGCAGAGCATCGATGATTTGGCGGCTCGCACGCCCCGTAAAGGCCACAATCGCTGGCGAAAAAAAGGCGAAAACGGGGTCGTTGATACGGGCCTTCAGGCCGGGGTTCTGCTGGAGCAACGCGCTCAGTCTGGCGGCATCGCCCGCGGATACCGCTGCTTTGATCAGTTCGATTGGGTTCGGCATGCCTTTGGGGGAATGCTACTTTATTCACAATTCCGTTACAAACGAGCAACGTGCTGCTGAGAGCCGCATGATAAAATGATAACCAACTAGTCTCGTTTTGCGGCGGGAGATTGAGGTCTCTGCGTCGTCTGTTCTAGATTGTCAGGAATGATTGTCAAAGGGAGGAAACAGATGTATTTGAGGTCATGTTCGTTTTTCAGCCGGTTCGCTCTTGCTTGCGCGCTGGCAGTTTGTCTGCTCTTTACCGGCGCAGCTTTTGCGCAGTCCACGGCCACGATCCAAGGGACCGTCGTGGATGCCACGGGCGCGTCGGTGCCTAACGCCACAGTAACGGTTCGCAATCAGAACACAGGTGAAGAACGCGCCACTTCCACCGACGCCGCCGGCAACTACCTGGTACCGTCACTGCCGGTTGGAACCTATCGCGTTGAGATCAAGGCGCCCGGCATGCAAACCGTTGTCGCCAGCAACCTGCCCTTGGAAGTGGGAAGCACGGTTCGGCAGGATTTCAACCTGAAAGTCGCCGCCACTTCCGAGACCATTGAGATCAAGGGGACCGCGCCCGTGATCAACGAGGATCCGGTCTCGGTGGGTACCGTCATCGATCAGCGGACGGTGCAGGAGATTCCGCTGAACGGACGGCACTTCGTCGATCTTGCATTGCTTATTCCCGGCACCGTCACCCCGCCATCCAACGGGTTCCTGACTGCGCCGTTGCGCGGCCAGGGCTCCTTCGCGTTCAACAGCGCGGGCGGCCGCGAGGACAGCGTCAACTACATGATCAACGGCGTGAACCTGAGCGATCCGGTGCAGAACCAGATCACCTTCCAGCCAACCATCAACACCGTGCAGGAGTTCAAGACCGACAACCAGACCTTCAGCGCCGAGTACGGCCGCAATTCCGGCTCCATCGTAAATATCGCGACGCGCAGCGGCAGCAACCAGTGGCACGGCGATTTTTACGACTACCTGCGCAACAGCTACTTCGACGCACGCAACTTCGCCAACACTACCAAACTGGCCAACGGCAACGTAAATCCGCAGGCGCCTTTCAAACGCAATCAGTTCGGCGCCGACGGCGGCGGTTACATCAAGAAGGACACCACCTTCTTCTTCCTCAGTTATGAAGGGCTGCGGCAGCGGCAGGCCGTGCCTCTGACGGCTACGGTCTTAACCGATGCGCAGCGCGCCACCGTGCAAACTTCGAGCGACGCGATTATCAAGAAGCTGCTCCCGTTGATTCCCGCCGCAAACCAGCCAAACGGCGGCTATGTCTCGGCCGCCACGGCCAACGTCAACATCGACCAGGGTACGGCCAACATCAGCCATAACTTCGGTCAGAACAATCGCCTGAACGGCTATTTCGCGATGCAGCAAGACTTGCGCGGCGAGCCGCCGTCCACCGATGGCAATAGTTTCCCAGGGACCGGCGATACCCGGCAGGGCCGGCGCCAGCTCCTGACCCTCAACGATACCCAAGTGTTCAGCCCGAACCTGGTGAATGAGGTGCGGTTCGGATATAACCGCATCCACATCACCTTCGTTGCCAATGACACTTCCAACGCCGCCGACTTCGGCATCAACAGCGGCATCAACGCACCCATCGGACTTCCGCAGATCAGCGTGACCAGCTCATTCTCCTTTGGCGGGGTCGGCAATTTCCCGCAGGGTCGAGGCGACTATTCGGCTGTGGTCTCCGACACGTTGAGCTGGACACACGGGAAACACTCGTTCAAGTTTGGCGGCGAGACCCGGCGAATCGACAACAACAACTTTACTTTCACGCCCGGCACGTTCAACTTCCCGAGTATCACGGCGTTCATCGCCGATCAGGCGAACAGCTTCTCCACGAACAATTCCAATCGGTCCAACCGCATTTTCGTCAACTCGATTGGCGCCTTCGCTCTGGATGAATGGAAGGTAACTCCGGGTTTCACTCTCGAGCTGGGCTTACGCTACGACTGGTACGGTACGCCGACCGAAGGCGGCAATCGCTTTGTGGTATTCGATCCAGCGACCGTTTCCCTGGTTCACAGCTCCCAGCCCTACAAGCAGAGCGCACACAACTTCCAGCCGCGCGTGGGTCTTTCCTGGGATCCGTTCAAGAACGGCAAGACCGTTATTCGCAGCGCCTACGCGATCATGACGGACCAGCCGATCACCGGGATCATCACCGGGCTGGCGACCAACCCGCCCTTCTCATTCCCGGTCAACTCCACGGCCGCGGGATTGACCCTGGCGAATGCCTTTACCCTGGCAGGGGGAAGCGTGTCGCCCAATACCATCAATCCCAACTACAGGGATTCTTATGTCCAGTCGTTCAACTTCAACATCCAGCAGGAACTCCCGGGCGATATCGGCCTGATGGTTGGATACTTCGGGAGCAAGGGCACGAATCTCAACATCATTCGCAACCTGGACCAGCCGATCAACGGAGTGAGGCCGTACACCGCCCTTTCGGCCAACAGCCCGATTTTTCCAGGGAAGCCCATAGGCTCCACCATCATCGTTCAGGACAGCGGCGGGAATTCCAACTACAACGGCCTCTGGGTGGAGGCGAAGAAGCGGCTTGCCAAGGGCCTGCAGTTCAGCACCTATTACACGTGGTCGAAATCCATCGACTACAACTCGCGCAACAACCAGGGGCTGACGGTACAGGATAGCTACAATGTCCGCAACGATCGCGGCCTGTCCGATTTCGACGCCCGTCATCGGGGAGTTATCAGCGGAGTCTACGAACTTCCGTTCAAGGGTAACCGCTTGGTGGAAGGCTGGGAAATTGCGACGATCGTGCAGTTGCAGACCGGCAATCCGATGAACTTCCGCACCACCAACACCACTCTGACCGGTCAGGCCACACAGCGGCCCAATGTCAACGGGCCGATTCCGACCGGGTTCTTCCCGGCCCCCAGCGGAAGCGCCGCGCAGGTGGGATACATCCTGAATCCGGGCAACTACCTGCTGAACCCGGGGAATGCGTTCGGAAACCTAGGCCGCAATGTAGTGATCGGACCAGGATTTTCGAACGTCGACTTCACGCTGGTGAAGAACATACGGCTTACCAACGGCGACCGGCCCGTGAATTTACAGATTCGCGCCGATGCTTTCGACATACTCAATCACGCCAACTTCACGCAACCCGCCCTCAACGGCGGGTATCCATTGGCGGCGAACACTACGGTGGGCGTGATCACTGGTGGAACGCGATTCCCGGCCGGTGACTCCGGCTCTTCGCGTCAGCTTCAGCTCGCACTGAAGCTGCAGTTCTGAGCTGACTTCAAACTGATTCATTCAACGCGGTCCGTCCCTCCGGGGTGGGCCGCGTTTTTTGTTTCCTGCAGGAAGGTGATAATCTCCCAACGTTGCGGTTGCGGCAAGTGAGCGAACGACGGCATCCCGCGATACAGCGATCCGTTCCGCAGCACCCAGAACAGGGCACCCGGTGGGGCCTCGATTACATCTGTCCGTTTGAGCGGTGGAGCCTTGCCGATGCCCTCTCCGTTCGATCCGTGGCACGCTGCGCACTCATGGGCATACAGCTTGGCGCCGGCCAGCCGGGCCTGCTCGTCGCCGGCAAATGGATTCTTCCGCTCCGCGAACTTTGCCGGAGCCTGCCGCAGCAAGCTTCCCCCGGCAGCCCACGCCGCCACTGCAAGCGCCAGGCATCCGATTGCTTTGGCCAATCGCCTCATTGCGCGCCTCCCGCACGATGGAAGAAGCTTCTCGCCGCGCGCCCCAGTTGCGCCACCTCGTAGGACACGCCGAATCGTAACAGGAAGCCCGCGCTGGTGCCGGTCAATCCGAAGCTGGGCGACACTGTGAACGCCGTTCCGCTAGCCAAGGTCCAGGCCAGCGTCGGCGCCAGATACTGCGAAGTCCCCTTCAGACCGAAGTCGTCGTGGGTGCCAAGGCCGCCATACATCTCCGCGCCCACCTGAAAGTTCTCCGGACAGAAGTTGCATCGCTCCGGCCGCGCCCGCAGCGCCAGCGGGCGGCTGACGCCCGCGGCGTAACCGAATTCGAACGGAGCGTGCCGCACGTTCTTTTCCGCGATGAAGTTCTCGGCGATGGTCCAGCCCTTGAAATAACTGCTCAAGATGAGCTTGGCTTCGATTTCTCGCTTCTTCTCCAGTCGCGCCTCCCCGTTCGGCGCCGCCAGATCGTCTACGCCGTCACGATTCACCACTTCGAGCAAACTCTTGTCCGCGCCGTTGATATTTTCAAACTCTACGTAGAGGACCGGGTTGATCCAGTGCTCGCGGGGCAGCAGGCGGAACCGGTTCTCCCAGCGGTAGCCCGTAAACAGAGCGCCTTCGCCACGCGTGGCCTGGCCGTCCAGATAGAACTCACTGGTCCACCAGCCGCTTACTCCATATTCCAGCTCCGTGGTGGCGCCGAAGAAGCGGGTCCCCGATCCTGGCCTCCCGATTAAGTTCTTGGTGGCGATTTCCAGATTGCCCGGCTCTTCCATTTGATGGGTATAGGTGATGAAGAATGGTCCCTCGCCAGCCCGGAGGGCGGGCATGATCAGGAGCGCCAGGATCGAGGCAGTACGGCCGATTCGATAGTTCATACGCAAATCACTTGCATCTATGCAAGAGAATAACCAAATCTAGCCTAGATAGCGATAGAATTACAGCAAGCGAGTTGCAGGAGGAGCTGATCGGTTGAATATGCGACTTAAACAGTCTGATATCAATGACCGCCCGATTCGCAACGCGGGAACCTGAAGCACTTTGAGAACCACGTCGCGCCCGGTCTTGAGCGAAACGAAGCCATTCCGTTGGGGCAACCTGCGCAGATTTGGGTGACCACAGCCCCAAACCGGCAAATCAAGAAGCACCGTTCTCCTGGAGATCGCCGTTGGTTGGTGGCGTGCAGCCGAACCTGCAAGGAGCCGTATGAACTTCGACCGCATCCTCTTTGCCGTGGATCTGTCGGAACAGAGCCGGCAGGCCGCGCCGTTCGTAAAGGCTCTCGCGGAACGCTTCCAATCCGAAGTAACCCTGCTCCATGTACTGGAGCCACCGCCTGCCTGGTCCGGGTTTCCTGAAACCGAAAGCTGGCAAACCATCGAAAACATCAGCCAGCTTCGCGACTCCCAGCGCACCGAACTGCAAGGATTCCTTCCTGGCGCCTTCGCCGGGCTCACCGTGAACCGGATTATGGCGGAAGGCGATGCGGCGCAACAGATCCTCTCCTATGCACGGAAACAGGGAGCCAGCCTGATCATGATGCCCACCCACGGCCGCGGGCCATTTCGCGGCTTGCTCCTCGGCTCGGTGACGGCGAAGGTGTTGCACGACGCCGAGTGTCCGGTCTGGACCGGAGTCCATCGGCCGGAATGGACAACAGCCGCGCCGGAAAAGTGGCGCAGGATCTTGTGCGCCGTGGACGCCGTGCCGCACGATGTCCGGACCGTCAAGTGGGCGATGGAGTTGGCGAAGATCGAGGGAGCCGAAGTCCGTCTGGTCCATGCCTTGGCGGGCGTGCCGCCCGATTGCATGAGCTACGGCGGCGAGACTTTGCGCGACGGCCTGTTCCAGGCGGCAGCCGGACAGTTGGAGAAACTGCAGCAGGAAGCCGGAACTGAGTTGGAGGCCACCATCGAGGAAGGCAGCCCGGCGAATGTGGTTCAGAAGATGGCCCGCGATTGGGAATCGGATCTGGTAGTCATCGGCAGGGGCGCGATTCAGAAGCCGCTGGGCCGATTACGCAGCAATGCGTACGCGATCATCCGCGAGTCGCCCTGCCCCGTGATTAGCGTCTAAGGGCACAGAAGCTG
Organism: Bryobacteraceae bacterium; assembly: GCA_035632375.1. Lineage (GTDB taxonomy): Bacteria > Acidobacteriota > Terriglobia > Bryobacterales > Bryobacteraceae > Palsa-89. Next base: position 36,854 of record DASQGY010000161.1, read on the forward strand.
GACAGTACGCAGGCCAAGCGCGTACCTCCGGGGAACACCTCATTGGAATTGGTACCCCTGGGCGATAGACCTTCAGCCCCGCCCGCGCTTTAATTGGACATGACCCGGTGCTCCACTTGCAATGGCATCCTGCGCAAAGGCGAGAAGGTTTGTTTCACCTGCGGTAACGGCACACCCAAGTCCAACCACAACTCGTCGATGGGAAAGGGCTTCGCAACCCTCATCACGCTGGCCTTTTTTGCGTCGCTGGCACTAACCGCCGCATCGTTTTTCTTCTCGGACCGGACGCCACCCTTCATCGCTTGTCTGGCCTCGTCCGTCATCCTTTTGTTCGTCAAGAGATCGGCCGACGTGACATCGGAACGCAAGACCTAGCCCAACTGTCGACGCGAGTAGTGTTCAATGGTGGGTATGCCTACCGGCGACCTGACTATCGACGACAAGCTGTGGGATTACATGCGGCGCGTCACCCTGCGCGAGCCGGAGCCTCTGCGCCGTCTGCGGGAAGGGACCGCCAATCATCCGGAGATACGAATGCAGATATCACCGGAAGAGGGCCAGTTCATGGCGCTGTTGATGCATTTGATCGGCGCGCGGCGGACCATCGAGGTCGGCGTATTCACGGGCTACAGTTCCCTGGCCGTCGCGCTCGCCTTGCCGGACGATGGGCACGTCATCGCCTGTGACATCAGCGAGGA
>DASQGY010000162.1:0-4642 GCA_035632375.1 Bryobacteraceae bacterium
TCGGCGATCAGCGGATTCGCCACCATCCCCGTCAGAAACATCGCCGACGCCGTGTAGGTGGTATGGAACGCCACCAACATCAGAAACGACCCGATCCGCCCCGCCGTCGGCCCCGGCTCCGATTCGAAAACCTGCGCCAAACTCCTAGCGATGGGATAAATGATTCCCCCGCCGCGCGCCGTGTCGGAAGGAACAAACGGCGCAAGCGCCACATCCGACGCAGCGACGGAATAGCCGAGCGTCAACGAGTTGTGCCCAAACCGCCGGATGAACAGATACGCGATCCGCAACCCGAAATGCGTCGCCGTAATCGCCCGCGCAAACAAGAATGCGGTGAACACCATCCACACCGTCGCATTGCTGAACCCCGACAGTGCCTTGGCCGCCGTCAGCGTGCCGGTCAGCACCAGCAGCGTCATCGCGGTCACCACGCTGACGCCCATCGGAACCGGCTGCGCAATCTGCGCAATGATCGTCCCGGCAAAAATCGCCAGCAGATGCCGCTGTCCGTCATTCAGCCCGGGAACAGGCGCGAAATACAACACCAACGCCGGCCCAAGCACCACCGCCCACCGAACGCCACGCTCCCTAACGCCCATCTGCACAGGGTACCGTGAGGCAGCCAATCCTGCCTGCCGCCGCCTTTCAGTCAGCGACGGTGCTCCCACCTTTTACAACTACCGATCAGCACGCGGTGGCACAGCCTTTAGCCTGTGATTGCTGGCGCGAAATTGTTTTATCGGCGATTCTCAGTACTCAAGCACCACGTCGAAAAAGTCATTGATGTCCGAAACCGTGACGGATGTCTCCGCGCTCAAGACAACAGTGTGTTGGCCGAAAGCGAGCTTCACTGGGATGTAGGTCGGTACCACGGCACGATGGGTTGCAGCCGCGTTGGACCAGATGGATGCCGAGCCGATAGGCTTACCGTCGAGTGTTACCGCGATTCCAATCGTCTGGTTCGCAGTTTGCGTCCACACTGAGCCGTAAATTACCAGGCAGCACGGAGCATCGGAAGGCGCGCTGAAAGATGCCGTAATGGGCAGCGGACCTTTTTTCTGATTCAGGATTACTTGGATAGCCACGGGAATCCTCCTGCCGTGGAGAGTCTGTCTCCAGGGGCAGGAGTAATAATAGCACGCGTTGTGGGGATTCAACTGAACCACAACGCATTGCTCAACAACACTTCCCCTTTCTCAAGATAGGCAACCAATACCCGTCCAATGCCCCAGCATCCTGGACCAAATGAGCAGTGCACCAACGAGATGAGATACTCTCTGAGGTTTAGGCGTCCCGCCATGACTGCATCGGATTTTCGCAGGATAGCCCTCAGCCTGGAGGGCGTGGAAGAGGATTCCCACGCCGGATTGCCAACCTTTCGAGTAGGGGGCAGAAGGTTCGCCTCCCTGGCTTCGCAAGCGGAGGGCTACGGAAACCTAACGCTTACGCCGGAGCAGCAAGCGGCCTTCGTGCACGAGGCGCCCGAGATTTTCCTGCCCATTCCAGGCGGGTTCGGCAGAATGGGACATACCCATATTCGCCTCGCCGCGGCGAACGCAGCAGCCTTTGCACAGTACCTTGTGAATGAGTGGTAGCACAGGCTTTAGCCTGTGGATGTTCCAAACTGTGCGAGAGCCTTCCCACAGCCCCCCAAGCACCGCCGGCGACGCAGAGGCGCATCGTCCTTTACAAAAAAACTCTTGCCTTAAAGTCCACTTTAAGGTGTAACGTACTGCTTAGAGCGGTGAAGCCACCAGCGCTTTGCCGCCAGGAGGCAAAGTACTCATGCATAAAATGAAATCGATATCGATATCGACGCTCGCATTCATATGGATGCTCGCGCTCTGCTTCACTTCCTCCCCGATTCTCGCGCAAGTCGGGCAGCAGCCCGCTGCCGCCAAGGAACCTGCCAGCCTCGACGCGGAGCGGGAGAAGCACGCTATGCAGGTCCTGGCCAAGCTCACCCAGAAAGTGATCGTGTCTGCCGCCGACGCCATGCCCGCCGACAAGTATGGCTTTGCACCAACCGATGGTGAATTCAAGGGCGTCCGTACCTTCGGCCAAATGGTGAAACATCTGTCTGCAACCAACTACATTCTGGCCGCGGTGGCCTTGGGAGCCGAGCCGCCGGCAGACGCTGGCGACGAGCTTGGGCCCGAAGCCGTCAGAACCAAAGACGAAATTCTCACTTACCTGAAAGGCTCATTTGCGTATCTGGATAAAGCAGTCGAAGCGATCGGCCAAAAGACTGCGCCCGTTAAATCCTCGCCGATCTCGCCCCTGAAAAGCACGGAGGCCACTCGCCTGGCATTGGTGGTGGAGTCCCTGGTGCATGCGTTCGACCATTACGGACAAATGGCCGAGTATCTGCGCATGAACGGCGTCGTTCCACCCGCCAGCCGGCCATGAAACACAGCTTTGTTCTAAAGACAACGCCGTCGGTGTTTGCGCACGAATGTCCAAGATTGTTGTGGGGCGGACCCCCTGGTCCGCGGCCGACGCCCCCGTCGGCCTCTTCGCGTTTGCGATGCTGGTCATGCGCAGATGCTTAGGACCCTGCGTTTAGAAGTTTGACCACGAAGGAGGCCGATGCCACAGATCTCGACGCAAGAGTTCGAACGGCTCCCCCTGCGGGTTCACGAATTTCTCGCCGGCGTTCCCCTTCATGACGTCTGGGCCGTCGATCTACCGCGGGCGCGCTCCGGCATCACGCTCGATGAGTTCATGCGAACGTCAGGCGCATGTCCCTTCCGAACCCCGCCGCTCGTGCGCTCGCTCCTGAACTTCCGTTTCTTCGTCGGTCGGCTGTTCGGCTGGGATCGCGAACCGGTCGCCACTTCATGGGCGTCCTTCGCAACGCGCCTGACAACCGCCGATCGCTCCAGATCCCTTGCGCCGGCGGGCACGCGCGAGGGGCCTTTCCGCGTCGTTTACCGCTTCCAGAACGAACTGCTCCTTGAGCTGGTCAACCGTACCGCCCACGCCGCGGCGCTGAGCGCCCTGGTCGAAACGGCGAATGCGTATCGCTTCTATTTCGGCGTCTACGTGCATAGCGTCAGTCGCTTCACGCCGATCTACATGGCCCTGATCTACCCGTTCCGCAAACTGATGGTCTATCCGTCTCTCCTTCGCACCGTTCGCGCCGACTGGAATCGAGCCTTCGGCCCAGCCTGAACGCAAAATCCCGCGCCAGGTCAAAAACCAGTCAGCAAGTGGTAGCACAGCCTTAGCCTGTGGGTTTTTCAGGCGAGAGCCTTTTTCAACCCCGCAACTCCACCCGCGCCAGCTTCAGCCACCGTGCCGCATACCGCCGCCGATGCGGAGGCGCAGTGCGCCCCGCCTCAATAGCCCGCTCAAACGCCTCCCGCGCTTCACCCGCCCGGTTAAGCCGCTTGTAAACCCGCCCCAACCAATATTGACCCTCAGCATCGTACTCCCGCCGCTCCACGTATTTTTCAAGCTGCACCAAAGCCACATCGACATTCCCCAACTCGAAATTCGTCGCCCCCAAATCCCTCCAAACTTCGCTGGACTCATGCTTGTCATCAAGCGCCGCGCAAGCTTCCAAGTGCCGCTTCGCGTCGAGATGCCGGCCCTGCTCCCGCGCGATTCGGCCGAGCTGATAATGCGGCCCAGGATCGCTCGAATCGATCTCCACCGCTTTCTGAAAACGCGCCATCGCTTCGCTATAGTTATGTCGCTGCTGGTAGATCAGCCCAAGCTGATAGTGCGCGTCGGCGTCGCGCGGGTTGAGCGTGGAAGCTTCCAATTGCCGTCGAAAATTCTGCCGTGACCGCAGGCCCGCGGCGAAGGAGGAAACGTCCGGCCTCCAAATCATGAAGATCCAGATCAGCACCAGCGGCGAGGCCAGGAAACGCAGAAGATGGCCGACCGCACCATAGACAAAATACCCGAGCGCCGTGGCCACCAGTCCTCCGAACACCGCTCCAGCAGCATGGCTGGCGCTAGCTCCGCTAACAGCACGGACAGCCAGAATCGCCAGAATCAGAAAATAGACCAGCGCGCATACGCCCGCTGAAATCAGGACTACCGGCGCTCCCAGGAACGGCCGCACCAGCGCCAGCGGCAGAAACGCCCCAGCCGCCGAGAACAGCACGCAGATCAACAGTGGAGCATAGTCCCGCCGCAGCGCGACGCTGGTGCTGCCCAGCACGTCCCAGGCGGCGATGATGGCGATCGATGCCGGCACAAACAACGCGACCAGCGGAATAATGGCCACCGCAGCCGACAACGGCAGACTGACCAGAATCGCCACCGCAGCGGCGAACAACAGACTCCCGCGATCCAGCGCCGCACTAAAGGCGCGCGACGGCCGGTAGTAAACGAGCCACAGAATAAGAAGATTTTCGCGCACCGTGGCGACCGATTCCTGATTCTAACCGAACAGTGCCAGAGACACCACGCCCGGGCGTACGAACCCAAGTGGCCAGTGTGTTTGGAAATGTCGCTACATGCCATTTGTTGGGATTGGCCGGATGTCGTTGACAAACACCTGCGGCCTAGTGGTAAGTTGCAGAAGTTCGCGCGCAAATAAACCGGGGACAGTCTACCTGTTTCGCGCGACAAGAATTCTTCTGTCGTCAACGCATCGTCTGCGCGGAAACAGGCTGACTGTCCCCGG
>DASQGY010000163.1:0-19778 GCA_035632375.1 Bryobacteraceae bacterium
CGAACACGTTTTGTGCGAAAGTTCAGCACGCGTTCACACGAGTGTGAACGCAGCACGCACGAGTGCGTGCGCTACGCGGCTTCTTTTTCGGCTAACACACTCGTGGTCTTGGCTACGCGAATCGCCTTCGCAATTCCGAAGAACTTCAGGATGCTGATCGAAATCCAGGAGGGATCGAATTCGTACCAGGCGAGACCGTGACGGGCCGACGTCGGATGAGCGTGATGATTGTTGTGCCAGCCCTCGCCGAAGGTGAGGAGGGCGACCCACCAAGTGTTGCGGGAATCGTCGCGAGTGTTGAAGCGGCGTCCGCCCCACATGTGCGTCGCGGAGTTCACGGCCCAGGTGGCGTGCAGGCCGAAAGTGACGCGCGCGAAAATGCCCCACAGCAGGTACTGAACCCCGCCGAAGGCGAACAGCAAGATACCGAGCACCACTTGGGGAACCCAATGGTAGTTGTTCAGCGTGACATAGAATCGGTCCTTGGCCAGGTCTGGAGCGTACTTGGCCATCAGCTTGGTGTTGTTGTGCTTGCTTTCGCCGACCAGCAGCCAGCCGATGTGGGACCACCATGCGCCGTCGCGCGGTGAATGCGGGTCGCCCGGCCGGTCGGAAAACTGGTGATGGATGCGATGAGTGGCTACCCAGAAGATCGGTCCGCCCTCCAGCGACAACGTGGCGCAGACGGCCAGGAATCGCTCAAACCACAACGGGAGTTTGTAGGAACGGTGGGTGTGCAGCCGGTGATAACCCATGCTGACGCCCAGTCCATTGGCTACCCAATTCAGGAAGAAAGCCAAGGCGACCGCCTTCCAACTAAAGAAGAAGAAAGCCGCGATTGCTCCAAGGTGGAAAGCCACTAAAGCAATGATGATCAGCCAGTTAGGCCGCTGATCCTGATAGATGGTGATTGGTTCGGAACTCACGAAATCTCCTGTAAGATTCTGGTACTTCCAAAGTACCAGTGTTCTCACCAGTGATTTGTAAGACTTATGTAATTTCAAGAACTTATAAGGGGTTTGGGGGGGTCATCGGGCCGCTTGTTCAAGCGGGTCATGCTCAGCCTTGTGAGGATATTGAGAACCTGCCGCCGAAGCCCGGGGGAACGTCACCGGTGGCCACATCCCAGAGGATCTGCCAATCCAGATCGAAATACGCATGTACGATTCTGTGGCGCGCTGCAATGATTTGCCGCCACGGCACCTCCGGGTGACGATCTCTCAACTCAACAGACAAACGACTGATCGCTTCGCCGAACCCCGTCCTTGAGGAATAGTCCTCTGTGGTTGCGGCAACAATCCCTTCAATCTTGCGGCACGCCGAGAGGATGTCCTGCAGGAACGCCGCCTCATGCCGCATAAATGACGCGGGCGTCTTTGAGAACCTCTGGGCGTATCCACGGCTTCAGCCCACGCTTGGTAACAAGATCGACTTTTCGCCCGGCTAGCGCCTCTAACTCTTCTGCGAGGGATTCGAACTTGATCAGACCGATGCGTACTCCCGGCTCAAACTCCACCATAATGTCGATATCGCTCTCCGGTCGCATCTCGCCGCGGACGGTGGATCCAAACAGCGAAAGCTCCTTGACGCCGTAGCGGCGACACACCTCTGCGAGTGATGTCTGGTCAACGTGGGTGTCACCGAACTGCAGCGTTTGGCTCATGAATACCAACTCCATTATGCCCTAGCCGTAGTCCGTGAGTGCCAACGACTAGAATCCTTACCGACAACTCCGATGAATCCTACTCGATCACGAAATCCGTAAGGCGCTTCGCACTGCCGCCTGCGCTGTCCACCGCGTTCAGTTCCAGCCGGTAATTTCCTGGGCTGAGCGAGTTAATCGCTACCTGGAGCCCAAGCGGAATTGTGGGAGCGCCGCCTTTTTCAGGAATCGCGATCCGGAAGAGACCGGTGTCCACCTTCTTTTCGCCGCTCTTACCGTCCAATACCCGTATCTGAAGTGCGACGGCGAAGGGCTTCGCCGGGTCGGGAGCCACCAGAAGTGGTTCGTAGACTTCCAGGTAGATCATTGCCTTATCGCTGGTCTTGAACTTGTTGGTCCCCGACGGAATGATCTGGAAACCCTCGGCGACCAGCGGCCTCCTATCTTCGATCAAGGCGGCGTCGGTACTCTCGTCCATCTGCGACATGTTCCGTAGTCGCGTGCTGAACGCCACCGTGCTCACGCCGAAGTGCTTTCCGTCATACGGATCCACGGTCAGGGGAGTTTCCAGCTTGCCGAAGCTTTCACGGCCCGAGGTGAAGACGATCTTGAGCGTGTACTGGCCGGAGGCGATGTCGAACTGATTTTCGTAGTGGTAGGGATGCTCCTTGAACGCCTCCACTTGTTTCTTGTCTTCGAATTCCAGCTTTACGGTGTCGCTGAAGCGCGCGCCGACGGAGCCATCCGGACGATTGGCGATGCCCAGAATATTGATCGCCGAGCGAAGCTTGCCCTTATCCTTGTCGAACTTCAGCGATTCGGTGGAAATCTCCATGGCCACATTCACGCGCGCCACATTGTCGGATGTATAGAAGTATGGCGTCTGCATGGAAGCGGCCACGTTGCCCGGTTCCTTGCCGGCGGCGCGGATCTCGAGTACTTTCTCCATCGGGCTCTGGGCCAGCAGGTCCTTGGATTTTGAATTGCAATAGCCGGTGCGCGCCCGAACGTTCGCGCCATGCTCCACTTTCACGCGCAAAATGTGACAGGTTCCCTCCTCGGCTTCGGGCGGCGTGTAGCCGAGCAGATAAAACTCGTTCAGCTCTTTGCCGATTTTTTCCAGACCACCGAAGAGGTCGTTGGTGTTAACGATCACAAATCCGCCGGTGCCCTCCGCCAGCATGTACATGACATCTTGATTCTTGGATGGGCCTTCCGGGAATCGAGGAATCAATCTCCGCTGCTGATTGTACGGATTGTAGGGCGGCACGTTGCGGCTACCGGGATTCGGCGATCCTCCCCCGCCGGGATTGCGAGCGGGTGGAGGCGATGGAGGCGTTGGGTTTCGCGGGGCGGGCGTGGGATTGACGGGAGGCCTGCCTCCGCCGGGAGGAGTTGGGGGGCCGCCTCCACCGCCGGGAACACGCACTTGAAAGAAGCCCAGCGCTCCGGGGATGAACGCGGCATTTCGAAAATAGGTTCCATTTGTCGCACTGCCGGGAACCATGTTGCCCGCCCCCAGAGGGCCGCGCGCGGGAGCCACGCCCGGCGTTACCAAGCCGCGAACATCGATGGGATAAATGGCGACATTGGATTTGTTGCACACGCTGATGGTGGCGCTCACCTCCGGCAACATCTCCTGGGTTACCGGGAAGCCGCCGGTGAACAGGATCAGGCTCTTGCGTCCGGGCACGGTTGACAGGTTCTTGGCGAGGCTCCGCAGCGCGAGAATCGAGGATCGCACACCAAAGTCCGCCGCTGCGCCGCCCAGCCGGATCGGGCCGTTATCATTCGTGGTGACGGTGGAAAACTTGACGCCCTTCACCACTGCCTTCAGCCGCTCGGCGTCGCTGGAAAAATTCTGTGCGATCTGCAGGGAGCCGCCGAAATTGACGATGGCCATCATCCGCTGCGGTCCGGCATTGGCGTCGATGAATTTCGCGGCTGCGATCCGCGCTTGCGCCTGCGCGGCGAAGTCCATGGAGGAGTTGTCGAAGAAGAGAACGATATAGCGCGGTTGCGAATTGGTGGGCGAGGCTGGATCCGCTTCGAACGAGAAGCTGGTGATTTTCTGTTCCTTGTTATCTTCCCAGACCTTGAAGTCCTTGGCCGTGAGGTCGCGCAGGTAGTTTCCCTTCTTGTCGGTCACCACGGCGTCCACCAGAACCACTTTGGTCTCGGTGCGGATGACCGCGCCGGAATCTGGCGGCGTCTGGGGATTCTGCTGCGCCGGCAGGAAACCGGCCGCCAGCGAGAAAAATACGGCTGCGCATAAGATCTTGTTTTGTTCCACGTTCACGATTGCACCTCCCCACAAAATCTGTCATCACGGAATCTGGACGACGCCGTTCTGCGCCGTCATCATCTGCCCTTCGCTATCCCGCACCACCAGCCGGATCACGTAATTGCCCGGCGTCACGTCAAAGCTGGTCTTCACGGTGAGACCGGCGGCGGTGCGCGCCGCAAACGTCTCATCCTTTAGAAACATGTCAATGGTTTTTTCCGTCGCGCTGATTAGAATTCCATTGCGGTCGAAAATGCCCGACACCACCACCAGCGAGTTCCGGTTGCGGCCCTCCGCTTTTCGAAACCGGATTGCCTTTAGGTCCACATGCGCCAGCACAGCAAGCGTGGCTTTGATGTCGCTTGGCTTGAAGAATTGCGTCTGAAGGCTGACCGGAATATCCTTCATTTCCTCGCGCGAAAACAGGGCCTCGCGAATTTCTTCCTTGGATTGTTGTTTTGGATCCACTTCGTGCTTTGGCGCGTAATATCCCCGCCGCGCTCGCAGCGCAAGCCCGCTTGGATTTTTGAGCGTGACCTTCAAAGTGTGAAAAGCGCCATCGTATTTCAGGTTCTGCGGTGAGAAGCCCAGGACATAAGTATATTCGGGCGACGCCGCGATCAGCCGGAATCCCTGGTCGAGATCGTTGCGATTGTGAAACCACGTGCCTCCGGTGGCGTCGGCCAGTTCACCGAGCACATCGCCTTCGGCGAAGGCGCTCTCGCGCAGGTACTGCGACTTCAGCCTTTGGGCTTGATAGCTGGTTGCGCGCTTGCTGGCATCGAGCTCAGGAGACACATAAAGCCCGCGCGCGTCGAGCGTGTTAATTGTGACGTTCGCGCGGATCGCCCGGTCCATTACGTCGGTTTCGTCTGAACGGTGACTATCCAGCAGCAGGAACCCTGGGGAGACGAGCACGAGGACTCGTTGTCCGGGCATCGCGGAGATCCGCCGGACTGCGTCCTTCAGCGTACTGAGCGCTAGCCGCGTTTCATAGTCGCCCTCACTCAGCATCTGACTCGCAGTGCTTCGTGCAATCTCTTCCGCGCCGAATTGGATACTCATGCAGGCCATGGTGTCCAGAGTAGCGGCGCTCAGTGCGAACCGATCGTTTCGATTCACGATCAGGTCGGCCATGTAGTAGGAGATATCCGGGCACGGGTTGACAACTTGCCTGAGCCGGGGCCGCAGGCGAAGCAGAGTCTCCTCGATTGCACGGCGATCATCGGTGAAATCCAGTGTCGTTTGTCCGGAGGTGCTGAATATGGCGACGCGATCCGTGGGCTGCAGCGTGTCCGCGATCTGTTTGCGGGCGGCATCGCGGGCTTGCGCCAGATCGCCGAAATTCGAGTGGACGTCATCGAACAGGTAAGCGACAAAGTGGTTGGCCACGGGCGGAGGAGGCGGGCCGGATGGCTTCTCGCCCGCGTTCTCATCCACAGTTGTTTGCACAACCATTGCCGTTTCGCCCGCTCTCTCAACCGAAAACTTGGAGATGACCTGCGGCTTGCCTTTGTCGAATAACGCGAAATCTTCCCGATGCAGAGTGCCGATGGCTTTGCCGGCGCGGTCGCGCACCACCACTGGGACCATCACCAGGCTTACGCGGGTGCTGAACGTGGTGGGCGCGTCGTGCGAGGTCAGCTCAGGAGCATTCTTGTGAATGGAAGCGCGGGTTTCCGGGGACTGCGGCGGGACGGGGTTCTGCGACCGGCCTGGCTGGAAGGTTATCCCGAAAAGCAACAATAGCAGCGGCGCAATCGGGCGTACGGCCCTTGACGGAGCGAGTGACTTCCGCATCGATTATTGCCAGCCAGCCTTCCTGGAAGAAACCTATTTTACTGGAATTTCCAGTTTCGTGCATCCGGGAGCGCCGAGTAATTGTACCGCTCCCGCTGGCCGGACGTGCGGTTAATTCTTCAGCAGACTGTCGATCAAATTGCGCAGGTAGGTCTCGTTCTCTAGATTTGGGTCGCCGTTCGGGCCGCTCTGTGCGCGAATCATGCCCTGGCGGTCGATCACCACGATCTGCGGAACCATGAAGCGCTCCATCTGCGAGCGGCCCAGGTAGCTGTCCACTGCATCTGGCGTGCTTAAGTCCACCGGATAGGCGATTCCCGATTGCTGTACAAATCCGGTCACCATGCGCGGAGTCAGGCTAGGCTCGAAGGCGATGCCGATGGGCGCGAAGCCGCGCGGGCCCAACTCCTGGTGCAGTTTCTCGATGGTGCGGGACGCGCGCTGGCAGTGCGGACAATTGGTCATCAGAAATTCCAGCAGCACGACTTTGCCCTTAAGGCTGGATAGCAGCGTCTGCTTGCCCGAGGGCTCGACGATCAGGAATTCAGGCGATCTGCGGGGCACGGGTTGCACGGCGATCGCCGAGGAGCCAAGCGCCAAGAAAATGAGGAAAACAGTTAACCTTTGCATCCGATCAGAGGTAGCACAGGCTTTAGCCTGTGGGTTTTTCCGTTAGACCTCAAGCCTCCTTCCACTTTTCGTAAATCCCCTTCAATTCCTTCTCCCCCGCTCGCGCCGCATCCTCGGGGGTCAAGCTGCCCTTTAGCACGCTCAGAAACATCTTGGGCACCACTGAAGCATGGAACGCCTCCATGGCTTCCGGCGTCGCGAACCCCGGATAACAGAGGCTGCGCGTCCACTTCAGCGCATCCTTCAGCTCCTCGTACTTGGCCAACGGCCCACCCTTGGGATCGTGCGAGAGCCGCCCCAGAATATTCGGAAGCGTGTTCTGGTAGATGGGAAAGTTGCAGGACTCGCTCTTCTCGAAGACGGTCGCGGAATTATCGACCAGGTCGATCAGAAACTGCTTGGCCGCATCCTTGTTTTCCGCGAAATTCCACACCAGGGAGCAACTGGTGACGTGCGGAACGGCCCATACGCCGCCTGGCCCCAGCATCGGCGGCCTGAGCAGAATATTCGCGGCGAGATCGGGTTTTTCTCGCTCCGCGGCGCGCAGCAGACTGATGGAATTGACAGTAGACGAAGCCTTTCGCGCCAGCATCGCCCGCACATTGCCGGCCGGACCCCAGTTGAGCGCCTCCGGCGTTCCCCCGTCTTCGTAAAGCGCCTTGACGAACTTTAGCGCCTGAACCGTCATGTAGGAGCGATTGAGGGCTACATTGCCATCCTCGTCCTGCACAGAGGTGCGGTAGGCGAACAGCAGCGTCTGCAGCGTGATGTTGCTCTCCAGGCCGGGCGCCAGCGCCAGCCCGCACGGGACGCCCCGCAACGCGCGAATTTTCTTGGAGCCGGCCCGCAGCGTGTCGTAATTCGACGGACCGAACGGGGTATTTACCTCGGCCCAATAATCTTCGAAGAAATGCACCGCTGGCGGAATCCAGGAGTCCGCAAAGGCGAAATATCGCTTGGTCTTCGGCTGGAAAGTGGACAGATGGCCTAGCGCGTTGACCGTCCCATGCCGGCTGGCCACTGCCTGATAAATCTCGGTGTGATCGATGGCTTGCCGGTGGTAGATCGCGGGTGGCCAGGGGAACATGAAGAGATCGTGGCCCTTCCCCGCCGCAACTTCCGCTGCCGCCCGGGCGTTGATCTGGTCCGCCGGAATCTGATCCACGACGACGTTCGTCTCGTGCTGCCGGCCCCATTCCTTGGCGTAAACTTGGGCGAACCATTCGTTATATCCAGGAACGAAGTGCGTCCATTGCGCGATCTTGAGTGTCTTCTGCTGCGCGCGTGCCCGCCGAGGAAACAGAAAGAAGGGTCCAATGGCCGCCTGAGTTGCGAAGTCCCGCCGAGATAGCTTCATTCAGTCTCCTGCCGCCCGTTTGCTCCGGACAGACAACAACCCTGGCAAGGAGGTTACCCCTGCCAGGGTTCGCGAATCTGCCGATGAGCCGCCCTTAAATGGGTTTGCAGTATTGTCCAGTGTTCTGCAGGCAAACAAAGTTGTTGAAAATGTCTTTGGCCAGCGGATTGCCGTTCGGTAGACGCACCACATCCGGGAATGCGTCCTGCGCGATCCCGCCCTGTTTGGGGTCCGGAATCGCGGGACAAATCAGCCAGACCGGCCCTCCATCGGCGCCGCCTTGATCGAGTTGGAATTCGGCCCCGCATCCGTTCGCCTCCAGCGAAAGATTCAGCTCATCGGCGGTCTTGATGATGGGCGTTCCATCCAGGCTTGTCCCGTTCTTCTGTACCAGACCTTTCAGCACGGACTGGCACAATGCCGTGGGGTGAGGGCCTACCGCGGCATCGGTGAAGTAAAAGTAGGTGATGATCCAAGCGCCCAGGATGTCGTCGCAGAAATACCCGAACCCTTGGCCGGAACTGCCATCGATACCGTTCCGATTCGTGGCGAATCGCCAATCCTGCCTGAGATTCGGGGTTGCAACACTCGCCACCGAAAAGCAGTTCGTGGTTACGCCAATACTGGCCAGGCACGGCTGAGTGAGAAATGTGCCGTCGGGTTGCTTCTGTTTAAGCGCGGCGTAGGCCTCGAAATCGCCGATGATGTCCACCATGTGGATTCCACGCGCGTTCGCCACTCCGGTAAAGAAAGTCTGGTCCAGCATGAAGGCGATCAGCGAGATGAACTGCGTCCCGGCCCCCGTACCATCGTCGATGTAGCCGCCGGTGGTGGCCAGGATACGGACGTTCCGGCGATCCGGATCGGTGTTCGAGTTGTCCACCACCCAGTTGAACTGGCCGGGACCCGCGGGCGGCCCGGTTTGCCGGAAAGTCCCAAATCGCCCGGCGCCTGCGGTATTCAACTGCGACACATTGATCCCGTTCGCGGTGTAGAAATTATCGTTGAAGTCGAACGGCGGAGGATTGATCAAGAGACCCGCATCGGGGTTGGGGGAAGTGGGTGTAAACGTCTGGGCGGACAACCAGCCGGGCGTCGCCAACAGCAGCGCCACCAGCGCCAAACCTGTGACATAAAGGCTCTTTCGTATTGTGTTCATCGGTCGGACTCCTTTAGAAGTACGTTTCTCTTACGGTAGGCATTACGGTCTTGCCACCGGGTTCTGGACCCGCGATCGATCCACCCAGCCAATGGATTCCGCGATCCATTCCGCATGGGCCAGTCCCGGACAAGCCGCCCACAACATCAGTGGTTCGTTCCCATACCGGATGTTCCCGGTATGCTGAGATTTGTCCTTGTCCAGCTTCGGATCCGGATTGGTGAAGCCCAGGCTCCGGCGAAGCAATTCGATATCGGCGGGATCGCCGGTCAGAAACTTCCAGCCCGGCCTGACGTGGTAGGACTGGGCGTACTCTTTGAGCACCGCCGGAGTGTCTTCCTCCGGCTTCAGCGAGATCGAATACATGAAGATCTCGCGGCCCACGCGATCTCCCAGCAACTTTTGAACCCTCACCAGATTGGCGCTGATTCCCGGACATACTCCTTCGCATTTGGCGTAGAAGAAGTTGATGGTTACGATTTTGTTCTTGATCAGGTCTTCGTAGAAGTGAACCTTCTTGTTGTCCTGCGTGCGCAAGGGGACATCCGGGAAATAGCGCTGGCGGACCCTTTCCCGCGCGTCCGCCTGCGTCTCGGGGGCGAAGGATTGGGTCGCGCCGGCCGCGTTCGCGCTTAGAGCGGCGCCGGCCACGGGAGCCATTCCTAGCAGGCTCAGCAGATTTCTTCTGGATGGATGGTGCATGGCTCGAAGTTTCCTTTCTATTGCGTCAAATGCTGGCTCCGTTCCCCGCGCTATGGCACTTCCACGTGGTCGCCGCCGTTCGGATCCACTTCCCAGCGCAACATCATGGCGTGATCCTCATGCACCACGTTATGGCAGTGCAGGGGATAGCGGCCGACCCAATCGCGGAAACGGAAGAAGAGCTCCACGCGTTCGTTCGGGTGTAACTGCACGACGTCCTTGCGGGAGCGCTCCACCGCCAGCGTCGGAGGGTTGCGCGCACTCCCCGTGGCCGGCGTGGTTCGCGTCAGAATCTGGTGCTCTTCCAGGTGGATGTGGACTGGATGCGTCCAATCTCCCGTGGCATTCGTCAGTATCCAATGCTCAATGCTGTTCGGCTGGACGTGAACCCGAATGTTGTTGCAATCCATGAACTGGCCGTTGATGGACCACTGGCCATTCAAGCGGTCGAACTTGAAGGTCCGGACCACGGCGGGCGTTCCCGCCGTCGACGGTAGCGAGTAGAAAGTCTGAGTAGCGGGGTCCGCGCTGTTGTCGGCCACCGACGTGCCGCTCACCCGGAATTGCATCAGCAGGTTGCCTCCGCCGGCAGGTAGAATCTCCGGACAGTTACATTCCGTCGCGCCGGTACCGCTGGTTGAGAATATGACC
This sequence comes from Bryobacteraceae bacterium, assembly GCA_035632375.1. GTDB lineage: Bacteria > Acidobacteriota > Terriglobia > Bryobacterales > Bryobacteraceae > Palsa-89. Next base: position 10,247 of record DASQGY010000163.1, read on the forward strand.
GGACCTTGGCCGTTGATTTGGTTCAGCCGGTTCTCCAGATAGATGGTCTTGCCGGCGAACGCCGAGAAATCGATGATGATGTCCACGCGCTCCGCTACGCCGATGCGTACGCTGGTTACCTTCACCGGCGCGGGCAAAAGATTGCCGTCGTTGGCAATCACCCAATACTGGTTCGTCGCGCTAAGATTATTCAGGTCGGTGAGGAAGAATTCATAGAAGCGTGAGGGCCCGGTGTCCAACAAGCGGAAACGGTAACGCCGCGGCTGCACCTCGAAGAAGGGCTGGACCCTCCCGTTTACCAGGAACTTGTCTCCCAGGATGCCGTCCAAATTGAACAAATCGAACGCCAGCAGACCGGTCTTTGGGTCGTACACCTTGTCCGCGAACACCAGCGGAATGTCGAACTGCGGGTAGCTGGGAAGCCGGAAGCCGGTGGTTTCTTCGCCCGTGTCGAGATCGTTGAACAGCAGATAGTAGCCCAGCAGGCCCTTGTAGGTGTTCTGCGACGTGAAGTCCACGCGGTGATCGTGATACCAGAGCGTGCTGAGCGATTCGTTGATGTCGCCCGTGCCCGGGAAGTTGGAGTTGATGCCCGCCGCCACGTTGGGATAGTGCTGATCGTAGAAATGCCCGATCTCGAAGAAGTCGCAGGGGAAGCCGTCGCTCTCCGACGGTGTGTGCCCGTTGTGAAGGTGCGTGGTCACCGAAGGAATTCCAAAGCCGCCGTTGTGCTGGACGGTGGGAAGCCCATTGTTGTTGCGCACCAGATTGGAATGGGCCCTGCCAAACTTGTTGTGGCTGCTCCCAAAGTACCCGCTGGCATACGTCGGGCCGGGACTGCACAGGTTGGTTCCATCATTGAAGCCCCAGATGGTTTGCAGGGGAAGATCCGGCGACTGGCTGACCTGGAACGCCTGTTGCACCACGTTGAAAAACCGGTTGGGGGGAAACTGAGCGAAGCCTTGGTGGTTCCGCGTGCGCGATTCGCCGGCGGCGGTGTCTGGGGCGATGGTCGGGGCCGGATTCAATGAAGGAACCGGCGTCGCCTGCGGCATGATGAACAGCGGCTGGACGAAGGACCGCGTGGCCGGGCTGGCCAACTGGTTGGCGGCTGGAATCACAGACCGTGCCCGTGCGCTCAAGCCGAGCTTGGGTACCAGCATTCCGCCGGCGGTCAATAGCCCCATCTTGAACAGGTCGCGCCGGCTGGTTAGCCCGGCGGCAATCAATTCGCGGCGGTTCTTGGCCGCGTTCGCCATCTCCCGATAGCGGGCTCCGGAAACTTTCTCGCCAAGTACGTTGAAATACATTGAGATGCCTCCCTTTAGACGGGCTTGCGATCCGACGTCATTCGCTGCTCTTCAAACAACGAAAACTGAATATACACCCGCTGGTCGAAACCGCAAATGGCCGCGAGTTAACCGCATTAGCTATTTTGTTAGCTGCGTCTGCTGGAAGTTTTGCTGCCGGTAGTCGCGGGGGGTTTGGGCGAAGCGGCGATGAAAGGCGCGGACGAAGCTGGAGGCGTGTTCATATCCCGCGGCAAATGCGATTTCTTTAACGCTCAGGTCGCTGGTCTGCAGCAGGCGCGCGGCCTTGCGAAGCCGCTGTTCCGATAGTAATTGGGTGATGCAAACGCCGGTCTGTTCCTTGAACAGATGCTGCAGGTGGGAAGGACTCAAATTCACTTCGACTGCCAGGTCATGGACCGTATCCAGCGACTCGGATTGGATCATTTCAACTACCTTGCGAAGGCGCCTGTCTTGCAAGCTGCGCGCCAGTGCCAGCAGGCTGGCGACGGCACTCTCCGCGCCGGCCGGACTGGAACCGATTAGGCTGTTAACCTCAATTCCGGGGGCATGATTGCGTGTGTGCAACGGGGACATGCTTTCCTCCAGGATCGCGGCCTCCCAGCAGGCCCGACAAACTGGCTCCAGCCGGCCGCTGGGCGCCCGCCGGCCGGGAAATGAGTTCTGTGTGGGTCAATGGACATCGGACGGCATCGAATGAGACCGTGGCTTCCGCCGGATTCCCCCAGATTGTTCAACATCCGGAAAGAGCACGCTGCTCTCCGGATCCACCGCGCCGGACGCGCCGGCATTTACGGACGCACAGAACACTGGAATCGGCAGTTGCACGCTTGACCAATGCCGCACGCTCTCCAGTGCCACGCCCGCAGTACTTCGCCAGTACTTGCGCTAGGTTACACCGCGAAAGAATATCATTGACAATTCGTCGTGTCAAGCGGAAAATTCACCTAGTTTAATATAATGTGTTAAGAATATGACTTAACTGCTAGATCATTGCGGCGAGCTGCCTGCCTATTGGCAGCGGGCTGGCGCCACCAAACGGGCCTGGGTTGCATCGGGGACTCCGCGGGTTTACCCCTACCAAGCGGCGCCGCAAATCCGCCCCTACGCTATGCTTATGCGATCGGCCGGCTACCTTGTGGTTTGCTGTGCGGCGCCGCACGCGCAGGGCGTGATTGCTACGTTCGCCGGAACCGACTGGGTGTTTCGCGGCAACGGCAAGCCCGCCTTGAACGCCCCTCTCGGCACCACAAACGGAGTCACCGTGGATCAAGCTGGCAATCCGATCCTAGTACGACAATTGCATCGACTGCGCCGGTATGGGCGCAATCGATCCGGCCGTGGTGGACGGCGCAAGCAGGTCCAGAGATGCCCTTGGCGCAGACTAAAGGAGCCGGGTCACGGCAACCATCGGCGGGATAGGCGCACCAGTTTTGTTCGCAGGGCGCACAGCGGGTTTAGTGGGCTTGTACCAGTGAACGCACAGGTTCCGACTCCGACCGGCGACACGGCCCCGCTGATACTGATGATGGCGGGGCAGACGGGGCCCTCGTCGGCGCTGCCGGTTACGATAGGCTCTTTGAAAATACGCTAAGAACAAGTTGGAACTCGCCGATGAGAGATCCGAAGGGAATATATCGCCACATGACAGTTTCACCCGTGTCAAACGTGAATTCGGTTTATCAGCAGCAACAGGTACAAAGCCACGCCCCGGCCAGCAAGCCCAAGGCTGCAGCGGAACAACCAGCCGACACCGTCCACTTGAGTAAGGCAGCCGCAGCCCACTTGAAGAAAGGCGCCGATACCGACGGCGATGGCGACGGCCGGTAGCAGAGTTGCTGGAAGAGTTTCGGAACGCCCCCAGGATTCTACATTTCCAACACGCACAGCCTAAGAGTCCGTGCCGCCTTCAGAAACTTGTCAACAAGTGGTGGCACAAGCTCCAGAGGTTGCGGAAAAAAGCTGTCGAACAGTCTGGAACATCCCCAGGGCTCGGTGGCACAGGTTTCAGGCCTGGCTTCAGGCCTGTGAAGCCTTTTTTCAGCAGCCTCTTTAGCTTGTGCAAAACACGGCCTTTTCCTAAGTAGGATTTTTCAGCCCCCAGAACTTCCGCAGGCTGAATGGGCTGAATCGAGGCGCGGACCAAAGAGAAGATGTGATACGATCCACCGATGGCTCCGCGACCGGAGCCGGAGGAGGAACAAGATGTCATCGCTGCTATGGTTCTTGCTGGTAGGTTTGATCGCCGGGTGGCTGGCGGGCTTGATCATGAAGGGGGGCGGTTACGGCATCATTGGCGATATTGTGATCGGGATCATCGGCGCGCTCATTGGCGGGAGGGTTCTCGGGTGGCTGGGGATACATACTTACGGACTGATAGGGAACATCTGCACCGCGCTAGTTGGAGCGATCATCTTGATCTTCCTGATCCGCCTGGTGAAGCGAGCATAGCCTTGATTCGTTCGCCGGATTGCGGTATAAACGGCTCACGGCGAATGGAGAAAAAACAAATGAAGCCTTTGTGTCTGCTGGGGATTCTCGCGCTCTCGCTCTGCTCCTGCGCTAAGAAGGATGCGGGAATTCAAGCCGGCCCCGGATTCCAGAAGCAGTTGCAGGAGGCCTTGATTCTGGCCAAGCCGGGCGCAGTGATCGAACTGCCGGAGGGGCGGCACGAGCTTACAACCACTCTCTCGCTCACGGTTGATAACGTCACCATCAAGGGCAAGGGAATCGACAAAACCATACTCTCGTTCAAGGATCAGAAGACGGGCTCGGCGGGAATGCTGGTGACATCGAATGCATTCACGCTCGAAGACCTGGCGATTGAGGACTCGAAGGGCGACGCGCTGAAGATCAACGGCGCTAACGGCGTGACTATTCGACGGGTTCGCACGGAGTGGACCGGCGGTCCAAAGGCTACCAACGGCTCGTACGGCCTGTATCCGGTGCAATGCAAGAACGTGCTGATTGAGGATTCGGTGGCTATTGGCGCGTCCGATGCCGGGATTTACGTCGGCCAGTCGAAGAACATCATCGTACGGCGCAGCCGCGCGGAGTATAACGTCGCCGGGATTGAGATCGAGAATTCGCAGGACGCCGACGTCTATCAGAACACCGCTACGAATAACACCGGCGGCTTGCTGGTCTTCAACCTGCCCGATCTTCCGGTGAAGGATGGGCGCAATGCGCGCGTGTTCGAGAACAAGGTGTTCGCGAATAACACGCCCAACTTCGCGCCTAAGGGCAACCTGGTGGCTAAAGTTCCGGCGGGGACCGGCGTGATCATTATGGCCACGAATCACATTGACGTGTACAAGAACACCATTAAGGACAACAGTACGGCGAACATCTCGATCGTGAGTTATCTGACCACCGGGAATCCCATCAACGACGCGAGTTACTATCCTTTCACCGATGAGATTTATGTGCACGACAACGCGATTTCGGGCGGCGGCGACAATCCGGGCGGGCGGATCGCGGAGAATCTTGCGCCGGTGCTGGGGAAGCCGATGCCGGCGATTCTCTATGACGGCGTGGTGGATCCGGCGAAGCACACGGCGCGGATTTGCGTGCAGAATAATGGCGGCGCGGAGTTTGTGAACTACGACGCGGGTAATGGCATGAAGCATGTGATTCGCAATGCGAGTTCAAGCAATTGCTCGCTGCCGCCTTTGCAAACGGTGGCGGCGGGGTTTGGTGGGAATTAGTTCCGATGTGGGGCAGGTTGGCAACCTGCAGCGGGTTGGTAACCCGCTTGGTCCTGCGCGATTGACAATCGCGCGCAGGTTGGCAACCTGCCCCACATCAAGATCCCGGTATTCGGCATTTACTGTAGCTTGCGTGCTGCTGGTGATTTTGAGCGGATGCGGTCGCAGTGTGCATTCGTATCGGAGCGAGCCGTATCCGGCCAAGCTGTCGGCATGGCATCTGTTCACCGGGAAGGCTGCGGAGCTTCATCCCAATCAAGGCGTAGTCCCTTACGATCTGAATACGCCGCTGTTTTCCGACTACGCGACGAAATCTCGATTCGTCTGGATGCCCGTGGGAACATCGGCGACCTACAGCGCAACCGAGTCGTTCGATTTTCCGGTGGGAACCATCTTCTCCAAAACGTTCGCTTACTCGGGACGGCTGATCGAGACGCGGCTACTGGTGCGAGGAACAACGGGCTGGGTGGCGCTTCCTTACGTGTGGAATGAATCGCAGACGGAGGCCCTCCTCGAAGTTGCGGCCGACCCGACGGTTGTCCATTGGACCCATCCGTCGGGCGAGAAATACACCATCGACTACGTGATTCCCAACGTGAACCAGTGCAAGGAGTGTCACGAGAAATCGAAGGCTACTGTTCCGATCGGACCGAAGGCGCGTAATTTGAATAAAGACTATCAGTACGCGGACGGTCGCGCGAATCAATTGGCGTACTGGACGCGCATTGGATACCTCAAGGGTGCGCCATCACCCGAACAAGCGCCGCGAGTTGCCGTGTGGGACGATCCGGCGAGCGGTACGGTGGAGGCACGTGCACGTACCTATATGGATGTCAATTGCGGGCACTGCCACAATGCAGAGGGCACGGCCAATACGTCCGGTCTTTACCTGAACGCCGGCGAGACGAGTTTGATGCGGCTCGGCGTGTGTAAAGTGCCGGTATCGGCGGGGCAAGGCTCGGGCGACTTGCTGTTCGACGTGGTCAACGGCAAGCCAGACGAATCGATCCTGCTGCGGCGCATGGACTCGACTGTTCCAAAAATCATGATGCCGGAGTTGGGCCGGACTCTGATCCACCGGGAAGGCGTCGACCTGATCCGAGAGTGGATCCGTTCCATCGCAGGCCAATGTACTGCGAAGTCTGGTAGTCTATAACTCACCTTTCAAGGAGGACTTATGAAGAGATTTCTCCGCACTCTACTGGGGACCGGCCTGCTTTGTGCCGCGTTCCAACTCGCCGCTCAGCAGCCCACCGACCCGCCGCCCGTGCTTCGCATTTTCCGCGAGGACATCAAGGAAGGGAAAGCCGCCGCGCACGAAAGAACCGAAGCCAAGTTCGCGCAGGCGATGCTCAAGAACAAATATCCGGTCAATTCGCTGGGCATGACCACCATCAGCGGGATGAACCAAGCCTGGTTCCTCGAGGCGCATGCTTCTTTTGCTTCGATCGGCCAGTCGGAAGCCGCTTTGAGTTCGCCAGATTACGAGATGCTGGACACACTGGATGCTGAATCGCGAGCCAGCAGCCGGTCGTGGATCGCGGTCTATCGCGCGGACATGAGCTACCACGCGAAGGAGTTGGTGGAGACTTTGCCGAAGGCGCGTTACATCAACGTAATCACCTTTCGCGTTCGTCAGGGTAAGGACGAGGAGTTCGCGGCCGTGGCGAAAACCGCTGTAGCGGCGTTAGCTAAATCCGGTTCCGATCAACCGGCGGTGGCCTACCAGATTGTCTCCGGAAGTCCCAACGGCGTCTATCTGCTGTTTGAGCCGACGGCGTCGATGAAGACCTTCGACGATCAGCCGGCCCGCAGCAGGGCTTTCTACCAGGCGATGGGAGATTCGGGGATGAAGAAGTTCACGAAGGACGTTAACGACGCCGTCGCCAGCACAGAGGCGGTGCTGTTCCAGTTCAATCCCAAGATGAGCTACGTCTCGAAGGAATTCGCGGCGGGCGATCCTGATTTCTGGACGCCGAAGCCGGCGAAGGGGGTCACGTCGGCCAAGCCGGCAGCGAAGCGGGTGGCCGCAAAATAATTGTGGGGCAGGATGAAATCCTGCGGCGGGTTGACAACCCGCCTTTCGCCGGCTGAAGCGGGTGCCCCCATTGGAGATTTATGAAACAAGCTGACGCCGTTCGCCAACACTTGGTCGAATTGCTGCGGGGAGGCCACGCGCATGCCGGCCTGGACTCGGCCCTGAAAGGCCTTCCCGCGAAACTCCGCGGAGTGAAACCGAAAGGCTGCCCGCACACCGCGTGGCAGTTGCTGGAACACATTCGCATCGGGCAATGGGACATTTTGGAGTTCAGCCGCGATGCGAAACATGTGTCGCCCAAGTGGCCTGAGGGCTACTGGCCTACGACCGAAGCGCCTCCGAGCGCGACTGCCTGGAACAAGAGTGTCGCTCGGGTTCGCGCCGACCTGAAGGCCGTAGAGAAACTTGTGCTCTCGCCGAAAACGGATTTACTGGCGCGGATTCCTCATGGGACCGGCCAAACAGTCTTGCGGGAGGCACTGCTGGTAGCGGATCACAACTCCTATCATGTAGGCCAGTTGGTTCTGCTGCGGCGCTTGTTGGGCGACTGGAAAGGGTAGTTCACTTTCGATCGGCCGACTCCACCGTGGTGGTGGGATCGGCGCCGGTCCACTTGACATCAGCCGTCGGACCGTACGTCGAAGGCACCTTCTTGTCCAGCAACCGCAAGTAGACCGTGAGCTGAGTCCGATGGTGCGCCGTGTGCAGGACGCGACGCCAGAAGATCCAGATGCGCTCGCGTCTTACGTCGAAGAAGGGCGCCGTCTCCAGCCACCAATCGGGTGTTCGATCGGCCAGGAAAGAAAGCCGCGTGGTCGCCAACTCCGTCATCCGGCGCGTGAGATTCTCGACGGTCAGCTCGGGCGGGAGCAATTCTGACGCGGCGGGCTCCGGCGAACCGAGAAACTCGCCGAAAAAACGCCGCTCGGACAGGATCTGATGCTTCATGATTTCCACCACCGAGCTGGATCGGGGATGAGGGCGAAAAGCAAGATCGGCGTCGGAGAACTGACGCCAGACGGAAGCGACCTTGTTGGTCTCACCGGCGTAGATGTCCAGCACATGAGCAAATGCAGGCGAGGCGGCTCGCGGGACCGCGGATTCTGGAATCGCTTGGTAATCGTAAGTCATGATCGTGTGGCTCGTCCTCTACCATCATGTACCGGCCAGGAAGGCTTCGGGATCTGATGGATATAGGGCCCCAAAACGGAGTCGCTTAAGCAGCCAAACGCTCCAGCTATGCTCTGGTTGGTGATATAATGGCCCGTGCTTTTTACTAACCTTCCTCTTCGTTTATTCTTATTTGCCGCAGTCTGTTTTCTGCCAGCCTATGCACAACCGTACATCATTAGCACGGTTGCGGGAAGCGACCGGCTGTTGGATGGAAAAAATGCGAGCACCGTTCCTTTAAGATCGCCCCACGCCGAGGCTGTTGACGGCGCTGGAAATCTGTATATCGCCGACACGGACGATAATCGCGTGCGGAAAATCAACCCGTCCGGCGTAATTTCTACCTACGCCGGCACTGGCGTCCCTGGCTATTCCGGCGACCGTGGCAAGGCAACTCTGGCACAGTTGAGCGGCCCCATTGGCCTGGCAGTGGATGGCAGCGGCAACCTTTACATCGCCGATCGGGATAATTTTCGAGTCCGGCGAATCACGCTCGATGGCACTATCAACACGGTGGCCGGCAACGGCAGATCGGGCTCCGGGGGCGATAACGGCCCAGCTACAAGCGCTCCGGTGGCGCCGCTCGCCTTGGCCCTGGACGGTCAAGGCAACCTGTATATCTCCACGTTCGACTTTAGGATTCGCAAAGTCGACGCGAAAGGCATCATTACCACCATCGCCGGCACCGGCACATTAGCAAATTTTGGAGACAACGGTCCGGCCACCCAGGCCGCCATCGGATTGGTGGTCCAAATGGCAGCCGACACGAGCGGCAATGTTTATCTGGCTGACTTCCTCAACTTTCGCATTCGCAAAATCGACTCTGCCGGGATGATGACCACTGTTGCTGGGAGTGGAACATCTGGCTTTATCTTCGATGGTGCGCAGGCCACGATGTCCGTTTTGATTCCGGATGGCGTCGCTTTGGATGGTTCCGGCAATTTATACCTCTCGGATATTAATCGCGACGTGATTCGCAAGGTTGCGCTGTCAGCCGGCACAATAACCACCATTGCAGGCAATGGGAGCAATGGCTATTCCGGTGACAATGATGCAGCCACGCGCGCCGCGCTCAATACACCAGAGGACCTGACGGTGGATAGCACGGGGCAGATTTATGTCGCCGATTTCGGAAACAAGCGGGTGCGGAAGATCAGCTCCGGAGTCATTAGTACGATCGCGGGAACCAGCAATGGAGATGGCGGCCCTGCCATTTCAGCCTTTCTCAATGCGCCGGCTGGGCTAGCGGTGGATGGTGTTAACAACGTAGCGTTCGCTGATGTCGGCAATTCTGTGGTTCGCCGATT
>DASQGY010000164.1:0-20379 GCA_035632375.1 Bryobacteraceae bacterium
CTATCGACATCTGCGGGGATCAATCCCCTGTTCCATTCTAGTACCAGTTGCAGAAGTTCACGCGCAAAAACCGGGGACAGTCTACCTGTTTCGCGCGATCGGAATTCTGACTGTTCTCAACGCAAGGCCTGCGCGGAAACAGGTAGACTGTCCCCGGTTTTTACGCGTGAACTTCTGTGACTGGTACTGGCTTGAGGCACATTGACTATCCTACGATGATCACATGGGGCTGAGCACGGCCGTCGGGATCGCGACCAAGCTACGGGAACATGGGTTCCAGGCGTGGCTGGTGGGCGGCTGCGTGCGCGACCTGGTGTTGGGACGCGAGCCGAAGGATTACGACATCGCCACTAACGCGCGGCCCGATCGGTTGCTGGAGCTTTTTCCGGCGGCGCAACTGGTGGGAGCGCAGTTTGGAGTGGTGTTGGTGGAGGGCGTCGAAGTCGCCACCTTTCGCAGCGACCATGCGTACCAGGATGGGCGGCATCCGAGCGAGGTCACGTTTGAGACCGATCCGAAGCAGGATGTGCTGCGGCGCGATTTCACCATCAACGCGCTGTTGCTGGATCCGCTGGCGTTGAGTTCGCCCGTTGTGGATTACGTCGGCGGCCTGGAGGATCTCCGAAAGCACATCATCCGCGCGATCGGCGATCCAGAGCAGCGCTTCCAGGAAGATCACTTGCGCATGCTGCGGGCGGTGCGCTTCGCCGCGCGCTTCGGCTTCGAGATTGAGCCGTCGACCATGACCGCCATTCAGAAGCTGCACAGTCAAATCGTGCGCGTGTCGCCGGAGCGGATTCGCGACGAGCTGGTGCGAATTCTGACCGAAGGCGCCGCACGCCGCGGGTTCGAGCTGCTGGACCAAACTGCCTTGCTCGGCGACATTCTTCCGGAGGTTGCGGCTATGAAGGGAGTGCAACAGCCGCCGCAATTTCATCCGGAGGGCGATGTGTGGACGCACACGCTGATCATGCTGGACGGGCTCAAATCGCCCGAGCCGGAGCTCGCTCTAGGCGTTCTGCTGCACGACGTGGGCAAGCCCGGGACGTTCCGCGTAGCAGATCGTATCCGCTTTGACGGCCATGTGGAGTTGGGCGAGCGAATGGCGCGCGATATCCTGAGCCGGCTGCGCTTTTCGAATGCGGCCATCGAGCAGGTGGTGGCTCTGGTAGCGAATCACATGCGATTCAAGCACGTCCACGAAATGCGCGAGAGCACGTTGAAGCGCATGCTGCGGCTAAACCGGTTCGACGAACATCTGGAGCTGCATCGCCTGGATTGCGAATCGAGCCACGGCAATCTGGAGAACTACGAGTTCGCGAAGTCCAGGTTTGAACAATCGCCACCGGAGGAATTGCGGCCGCCGCGGTTGCTGACGGGAGACGATCTGATCGCCGCTGGATACCGTCCAGGTCCGGATTTCGCGCGGATGTTGGAAGCGGTGGAAGACGCGCAACTTGAGGGGCGCATTCAAAGCAAGGAAGAGGCGCTGGAGCTGGCAAAATCGGCGTTGAGGCCCGCGAATCGAGTACCCTGAAGATATGCGAGCGGCAACTCTCGTCCCGGTTGAGGAGTACCTGAGCACCAGCTACGATCCGGACTGCGAATACCTCGACGGTCGGATAGTGGAGCGAAACTTGGGAGAGATACCGCATAGTAGGATCCAGCGTAACCTGATTATTTATCTCGGTACCCGATCAAAGGAGTTTGAAATTGAGGTGTTCCCGGAGCAACGCATGCAGGTGAGTCGAACCCGGTTCCGCGTCCCGGACGTAACGGCGGTACGTTTACCAACTCGAGATCGGGCAATCATCACCTCACCGCCACATCTCTGCATCGAGATACTCTCCAAGGAAGACACGATGGAAGACATGCAAGAGAGGATCGACGATTACTTGCGGTTCGGGGTTGAGAATATCTGGATCATAAGTCCGCGGCGCCAGAAGGCATACCTTACCACCACAACTGGCACGAGAGAAGTCACTTCAGGGAAGCTGGAAACAAAGGATTCAGCCATCAGTATTCCCCTATCCGCCGTATTCGAATAGAGCGCTTCACTAATCGAGTACCCTGAAGATATGCGAGCTGCAACTCTCGTCCCGGTTGAGGAGTACCTGAGCACCAGCTACGATCCCGACTGCGATTATGTCGATGGTCAGATTGTGGAGCGAAACTTGGGCGAGAAACCGCACAGCAGAATCCAACGCAAGCTGCTTGTTTATCTCGATAACCGTTCGAAGGAATTTGGAATCGAGGCCTTACCGGAGCAGCGGGTGCAGGTGAGTCGTACGCGGTTCCGCGTTCCGGACGTGACCGTGCTGCTTTTGCCGCAAGACGACGACCCGATCATCACCTCGCCGCCGCATCTCTGCATCGAGATTCTCTCCAGGAAGGACACGATGGAAGATATGCAGGAGAGGATCGAGGACTACCTGCGGTTCGGCGTCAAGAATATCTGGATTATCAGCCCGCGCCTCCAGAAGGCGTACGTGGCCACGGCCACAGGGACGACAGAAGCTACCTCCGGTAAGCTTGAAACGAAGGATCCGGTCATCGGCATTCCCCTATCCGCTGTCTTCGAATAGCCCGATTCACTGGCCCAGAATGTTCTGGACCACTTCTCCGATTCTCATGAATGCTTCCAGGTCCGGAGGTTTGCGAAAGTAGGCGGTGGCGCCGAGCCGCGTGGTCTCCGCGCGGTCGACCGGGGAATCCGAAGAGGTGAGAATCACCACGGGAACATGACTGCATTTGGCAGATTTTTTCAGGCGCTGGAGCACTTCGTGGCCGGTTCTCTTGGGGAGGTTGAGATCCAAAAGAAAGAGCGCTGGACACGGCAGCGATTCATCCGACTCCGTCGCCTCGATCAGGTGGAAAGCCTTTTCGCCGTCATCCACTACTCGCAGCACGAAGTCTTTCAGATGCTTCCTGAGAGATTGCCGGACCAGATAGGTGTCCGCAGCGCTGTCTTCCACAAGGAGAACAACCGGGGCTGTCGCCTGCATTGATGGGTTCACGAAACATGCTCCTGACCGGGAATAGTAAAACGAAAAATAGAACCGCGGCCGAGCTCGGATTCCACCCAAATCCGGCCGCCATGCCGTTCGACGATCTTTTGACAAATAGCCAGTCCGATGCCGGTTCCCGTGTATGATGCGGAACTGTGCAGCCGTTTGAAAATGCCAAACACCTGCGTGGCGTATTTGGGATCGATGCCGATGCCGTTGTCGGCGACGGCAAACTCCCACTGCAACCCGAGCCGGCGTGCGGAGACTTCAATCCGCGGAGCGGCCGCTCCCCGGTACTTGATCGCGTTTCCGATCAAATTCTGGAAGAGCTGCCGCATGTGGACGGCGGGCACACGAACAACTGGCAGGTCCGAAGAACTCACTGTCGCGCCGCTCTGTTCGACGGCGGCCTGAAGATTGACCAGCGTTTCTTTGAGAACCCGCGTGGCATTCACCGGTGGCGCTTCCGGCTCCACGCCGGTTGCCGCCTTGACATAGGACAACAGATCCTGGACCAGCACTTCCATTCGCTTGGCTGCGGCGACGGTGTAACTGATAAACGACTCGGCCTCCTCGTCGAGGAGCCCCTTCAAGTGGCGCTCCAGGAGTTGGCTATAGACGGCCACCGTGCGGAGCGGCTCCTGGAGGTCGTGACTTGCGGAATAGGCAAATTGCTCCAGGTCGGTATTGGCGCGCTGTAACGCTTCGTTGGCGGCTTGCAGATTGCGATTGGCCTGTTGCGAGCGCTCCCGTTCGTGCGCGACGTCGGCGAACAAGCGGGCGTTGTCCACGGCGAGCGCCTGACGATGAGCCAGCTCACGGGCAAACTCCAAATCCTCGTGCGTGTAGGATCGTCCGGACTGGGCGGTGGCAAAAGTTAAAACACCGATGGTCCGGCCGCGGGCCACAAGCGGGGCGCAGATCAAGGATCTGAGGCCGAGCCGGCGGATTAACTCAATCTGTTCAGGCCTGGCGACGTGCGCCGACAGTATCTCTTCGGAGATCTGTTCCACTAATTGCGCGCACCTCAGCCGCTTGGCCAGCCGCACGGGCAGCAGGGACTTCGGCGGCAAGAGCTTCTGCACCTCTTGCGCGGAATCGGACTGGGCCGGATCGGCATGCCGGAGAGTGAGGCGGCGGATGCCTCCGTGATCGTCAATAATGCTCACCCCACACCAGTCGGCGAAAAACGGAACAGTCATTTCCGCAATGGTGGTAAGGGTGACGGCATAATCCAGGGAGGAGGCCAGGTCGGCCCCAACTTCCGCCAGAAACGCGGCGCGGCGCGCGGATCTTTCCGCCGAGTTGCGCAAGCTCTTCTGGCGTTCGTAGAGGTCCGAGGTGCCCAGCGCCGCGGCAGCCAGATTAGCCAGGATACCGGCGATGCGAATCTCCCTTTCCGTGAAATTGCGAGGTTGGCGGTAATAGAAAACCAAGGTTCCGGACAAAGTCCCATGAAGCAGCAGGGGAATGGTGACCAGCGAACGAATTCCTTCCCGGCGATACCAATCCAGGCGGCTAGCGACGAAAGGCGCGTTCTCGACGTCGGTAATCACCTGAGGATCCGCGGACAGGCGCGGAATCTGGCTGCGGACGGAAGTGGTGTCGATGCTCCGGCTGTAGGTACTGGAGAGGCCGATGGTGCGGATGGCGTTCCAGGTAGTCTCGCCAGTTTGACGCCACAGAGCATAGGCATCGGCGGCGACGAAACGCTGGGCGAGCGTCATGACCGTTTCGACGACATCGGATTCTTGGGGAGACGCCAGCAAGGTTCCCGAGGCCTCCACCAGAAGAAGGAGCTGGCGCTCGGTTTCCTCGCGGTCATTCCCGGCGCAGGTCATGTCCGCCGCCATTTCGGTAGATGCGCTCATGTTGGCTACTGGCCGGGTACCACCCGGCTTTACGCTCCGGTACCACCTAGACAGTGTACGAGTTGGAGGTAAGACTCCGCACACACCGAATTGTTTCAACCGAGTGACCGGCCGTCCAGTAGCGGGTTCCAGGGTGATGGGAAGCGGGAAGGCTAAACCCGTCTAAAACCGTTGCCATGCGAGATCTAAGCAGATGCCTGGTCAGTGTTAGGCTGGAAGTACGTGGGCGGAGGCTGCCATGTCTACTACTCCAGCGGTCAATAGAGCGCTCCTGGAGCGGATGGAATCCGCGAGGGCGCAGACCGATCGATTATTTACGCTGCTGAAGCCGCAAGCGCTTTATTCGCGGCCGATACCCGAAAGGCATCGGCTGATTTTCTATCTAGGGCACCTGGAGGCGTTCGACTGGAATCTGATCTGCCGCAAGGGCCTGGACATTTCATCCTTTCATCCTGAATTCGACCAGTTGTTCGAATTTGGAATCGATCCGCCGGTGGGTCAAGCGGCTCAGGATCAGCCGGGTGACTGGCCTGGGGCGGAAGAGGTGCAGGCCTATGGCCAGGGGACGCGCCGCATTCTGGACGAAGTGTTGGAGCAGGCGCCCGAGCAAATGGTCCACGTAGCGATCGAGCATCGGCTGATGCACGCGGAGACATTCGCTTATTTGCTGCACAACGTGCCGTTCGACGACAAGGTCGCGGCGCCCGATCGTGTTGGCCATACATCCCAGCGGCTCAACACAGTTCCAATGATCGAAATCCCCGGCGGCGAGGCGACGCTCGGCCAGAAGACTACCGAATTCGGTTGGGACAATGAGTTCGACCAGCATAGTGTGAGCGTGCCCGCGTTCGCGATCGCCAAATATAAGATCACCAACGGCGACTATCTAGCGTTTGTGAAGGCGGGCGCGGCGGCGCCGCATTTTTGGAAACAGCGCGGGGGTGAGTGGTTCTATCACGGCATGTTCGCGGATATTCCACTGCCGTTGAACGCACCAGTGCATGTGACCTACGCCGAAGCGGCGGCGTATGCGAAGTGGGCGGAGAAGGCGTTGCCGAGCGAGGCGCAGTTTCATCGGGCGGCATACGGAAGTCCAGTGGACCAGGATCGCGCTTATCCCTGGGGCAGTGCACCGCCGGAGAGTGCACACGGAAATTTCGATTTCCATCATTGGAATCCGGTGGATGTCGACGCGAATCCGGCGGGCGACAGCGCATTCGGAGTGTCCCAACTCGTGGGAAACGGCTGGGAGTGGACCTCGACACCATTCGGCCCCTTTCGCGGATTTCAGCCGTTTCCGTTCTATCCCGGATACTCGAAGAACTTCTTCGATGAAGAACACTACGTGATGAAGGGCGGATCGCCGCGCACGGCTGGCTGTTTTCTGCGGCGCTCCTTCCGAAACTGGTTCCGGCCCAACTACCCGTATGTCTACGCCACCTTCCGGCTGGTGGAAGACTGACGCACGGGTGCGGTGAGTCTCTGATGCCCTCGGCGGCGGTGGAGTTTCGTCAGGTTGGGTTTCGAATCGGCGGCAATCTCATCCTCGACAATCTGAGCTTCGCGATTGAACCGGGTGAGACGGTGGTGCTCTTAGGGCGGAGCGGATCGGGCAAGACGACGGCGCTGAAGATGGTCAACGGCCTGCTGTTTCCGACAAACGGCGAAGTGCTGGTGAATGGCCGGCCGACCACTTCGTGGGACCTGATCGCGCTCCGGCGCAGCATTGGTTACGTGATTCAGGAGGTGGGGCTGTTCCCGCATTTCTCGATCGGGCGGAATGTTGGGCTGGTTCCGTCGCTCGAAGGATGGCCGGTGGAGCGGATAACGTCGCGGACCAAGGAACTGCTGGAGCAAGTGGGGCTCAATCCGGCGGAATATCTCGATCGGCGTCCGCGGCAGCTTTCCGGCGGGCAGCGCCAACGGGTGGGCGTGGCGCGCGCGCTGGCCGCCGATCCTCAGTTGCTGCTTTTCGACGCGCCGTTCGGCGCCCTGGATCCGGTGACGCGGCTGGAATTACAGGACCAGTTTCTGACGTTGCGTGACCGGCTGCACAAGACTTCCATATTCGTGACGCACGATGTCCATGAGGCGCTGCGCCTGGGGACTCGAATCGCGCTACTGGATCGTGGGAGACTGGAGACTCTGGCAACACCGGAACAATTTCTCAAGTCGGATGCGCCACAGACGCGCGCGTTCCTGAAAGTATTGGGACAGGTGAACTGATGGGCCGGCCTGGTTTGCTCGAAGACATCTTCTCGCTGACGTCGGAGCATCTGGTGCTGGTGCTGTTCGCGATGGGAATCGCCATCGCGATCGGGCTGCCGCTAGGCATTCTTCTCACGCGGCGAGCGGTTCTGCGAGGATGGGTACTGGGTTTCGCGAACGTGATGCAAACGGTTCCGAGCCTGGCGCTCTTCGGCTTCCTGATCCCCATTCCGTTGATCGGTGGAATCGGCAAGCGGACGGCGATCGTGGCTCTGATTTTGTACGCGCTGCTTCCACTGTTGAGGAACACGTTGACAGGAATTCTTGGCGTGGATCCGGCAGTCCGGGAATCGGCCATCGCCATGGGGATGACCGGGCGGCAATTGCTTTGGCAGGTGGAACTGCCGCTGGCCGCGCCGACAATCATGGCGGGTATCCGCGTGGCCACGGTAACGACCATCGGCACCGCCACCATTGCCGCGGCGATCGGCGGCGGGGGACTGGGTGTGTTCATCTTCCGGGGGATCGCGTCGGTGGATACCACCGAGATTCTGGCGGGCGCGATTCCGGCGGCTATTCTGGCTTTGCTATCCGATGGAGGTTTGGGTTGGATCGAAAAACGATTCTCGGCTGTCTAAGCGCCATACTGCTGCTGGTGGGGTGTGGTTCCAAGCACCGCATTGTGGTCGGGTCCAAGAATTTCACCGAGCAGGTGATCCTGGGCGAGATCGTCGCGCAGCACCTGGAGAATCGCCTACACCAGAAGGTCGAGCGCCGGTTGAATCTGGGCGGAACCATGCTGGCGCACCAGGCGCTGATCTCGAAAGACATCGACCTGTATCCGGAATATACCGGGACGGCTTTTACCAACGTCCTCAAGCGAAGCGGCGTGAACGATCCGGTGGTGGTTCTGGATCGGGTACGCAGTGAATACTTAACGGCGATGCACTTGGAGTGGCTGGATCCGCTGGGCTTCGAAAGTTCATTCGCCATGACAGTCCTCGGCGCCGAGGCGAAGGCGCGGCATCTGGAAACGCTGAGCGACGCGGCTGCGGACCCGGCAGGCTTCGCACTGGGCGCAGGCTATGAGTTCACCTTGAGGCCGGATGGGCTCGGCGCGCTCAACGAGATTTATGGTATTCGCTGGACCGCGCCGCCGAAGAGCATGGATCTCGGCTTGTTGTACACGGCACTGTTACAGAGACACGTGACCATGATCGCGTCCAATACCACCGATGGAATGCTGGACAAGCTGGACGTCAAGGTTTTGAAAGACGACAAGCAAGCGTTTCCGCCGTATCAGGCCTGTATTGTGGTTCGCTCGGATACGCTGGCCGCTACGCCGAACCTGCGCCGTATCCTCTCGGAGTTATCGGGGAAGATCCCGGAGAAAACCATGCGCTCGATGAACTATGCGGTGGATGCGCAGCATCAGCAGGTTCGCGAAACGGCACGGAGTTTTCTGCAACGCGCCGGGCTATTGTAGGTCATGCTGCACGTCACCAACGGCGAGTCGGTTTCCATTCGCGATAAGGGACTGCCGGGCCGTGTGCTGTGTTGGAAAGATGTTCTTTCAGAAGGGCCGGTGCCCCGCGGATTGCCGTTGCGGGAATTGAGCCGGGTTCGCGAGCGCTTTATCGTCGAGTCCTTTCAGATTCCACCTGAAGAAGTTTCCTTTACTGAGCGAGACGAGACCATCGAACGGTTCCGGGATCATGAGGAGGTGGTGTTATGGTTCGAGCACGATCTCTTCGACCAACTTCAGCTTATTCAGATTCTGGATTGGTTTTCGTCGCAGGATTTGGGCACGGTCCGGCTCGCGCTGATTTGTCACGACTCGTATTTGGGGCCGATGCGGGCGGAGCAACTCGCGCCTTTGTTTGAAACAAGGCACACGGTGGCGGCGGCCGAATTCAAGACGGCACGGGCGGCTTGGGCGGCTTTTTGTTCACCCGAGCCATTGGGACTTGCCGCATTGCTCGATGAGGATACGTCGGCGCTGCCTTTTCTGCGCGGAGCCCTGCTGCGGCACTTGCAGCAGTTCCCTGCCCTACGCAATGGATTGGCTCGCACCGAGCGGCAGATCCTGGAGCTAGTGGAATCGGGACTGCGTTCGTTCCCCGAGTTGTTCCTGGCGGATCAAAAGCTGGAAGAGTGCATTTTCATGGGCGACTTGACGTTCCGCCAGTACTTGCGTGGATTGGCGGGAGCCAGGCAGCCGCTGCTTCGAGCCGATCGCGGCGCCTTCGAGCCCACTTCGTTTGGCTTGCAAGTTCTCCACGAGAAGAACGACCACGTGCGGGTGAATGGGATCAATCGATGGCTCGGCGGCGTGCATTTGTGCGAAGGCGCTCCGATCTGGCGATGGGATGAAGCAACGCGTTCCATCCGGCCCTCGCGACTCCCCGGAAAACCGCCCATTGAAGGACAGAACAAATAGTTCATGTGGCGTACGCACTCGTGCGTGCCGCGTCGGCACTCGTGCCGACGCTAACTTGCGTCCGCTCCAGCTTGTGTTCACATGAGTGTGAACACGGCACGCACGAGTGCGTGCGCTACATCTGGGACCATCGTCGCTCTCTCACGGTCACGGCCCGGCGAAGTGTTGGCAACTTACCTCACGTTACAATCGAGGCTTGCAGAAATACGACGTAGTCATCATTGGCGCAGGCCATAACGGCCTGGTCGCCGCGGCTTACCTGGCGCGAGCCGGCCGCAAGGTGCTGGTGCTGGAGAAACGGGAGCTGGTGGGCGGCTGCGCCGTCACGGAAGAAATCTGGCCCGGTTATCGCGTTTCCACCGCCTCCTATCTCACCAGCCTGCTGCAGGAACGAATCATTCGCGAGCTGGAGCTGGAGCGCTTCGGATACCACGTCGATCCGAAGGATCCGGCGTTCTTTTCTCCGTTCCCGGACGGCCGCTATCTCTTCATGTGGCAGGATCGCGCGAAAACGCTGGCCGAGATCGCGAAGTTTTCCAGGCACGATGCCGACGTGTTTCCGGCTTACGAAGCTCACCTGGAGCGGCTGGCCGAAGTAGTAGAGAGCCTGCTGCTGACCACGCCACCCGAGTTTCCTCCGCATGGGCTCGGCGATTATGTTGACTATCTCAAGCTGGCGGGCAAACTGCGTGGGTTGAATCCGAAAGAAATGGTCAGCCTGGTGAAGATCTTCACCGAGAGTGCGGCGAACTTTCTAGACGAGTGGTTCGAATCGGACGAGATCAAGGTGACGCTGGCTACGGATGGCGTAATCGGTGCGAATGGCGGACCTCGATCGCAGGGTACCGCTTACATCCTGATGCATCACGTGATGGGCAGCGTCGGCGGGCATCGCGGCCTGTGGGGATTCGTGCGCGGGGGTATGGGCGCGGTGTCGAATGCCATTGCCGATTCGGCTCGCAGCCGGGGGGTGGAAATCCGAACCAATGCGCGGGTGGAGAAAGTGCCGGTTGAAGCGGGTCGAGCGCGCGGTGTGGTGCTGGAGAATGGCGACGAGATTCCGGCGGAACTGGTGGTAAGCAATCTTACGCCGCATTCTACGTTTCTGAATCTGGTTGAGGCGCGCGAGCTGTCTTCCGATTTTCTGGAGTCTATTCGTAAGTATCGCAGCGAAGGAACATCCTGCAAGATCAATCTGGCCCTGAGCGGATTGCCGAACTTCACCGCGCTGCCTGGAGACAATGGACCACAGCATCGGGCGACGATGCACATTTGCCCGTCGATCGAGTATGTCGAGCGCGCCTGGGACGATGCCAAGTATGGGCGACCGTCGCAATCGCCGCTACTGGAGTTGACCGTGCCGACGCTCTACGATCCGTCGCTCGCGCCGCCCGGCAAGCACATCATGGGAATCTTTCTGCAGTATGCGCCTTACACGCTGCGGGAGAGCCACTGGGATGAATTACGCGAGCCTTTCGCTTATCGCGTATTCGATTTGATCGAGGAGTACGCGCCCGGGTTCCGCTCGCTCATCATTGAGAAGCAGGTGCTGACTCCGCTCGACCTGGAGCGCCGCTTCGGTCTCACCGGCGGTAACATCTTTCACGGTGAGATGAGCGTGGATCAGATGTTCGTCATGCGTCCGGTGGCCGGCTGCACCCGTTATCGAACACCGATCCGAGGGCTTTATTTGTGCGGGTCGGGAACGCATCCGGGCGGCGGCGTGATGGGCGCTCCAGGCTACAACGCGGCGCGGGAAATCTTGAAGGATAGCTAGTCGGCGAAGAAGTCCGCCACTGGAACTGAGAATCCGGGGAGAAGTTCAGGTGCTTCGATGGTATCGCCGGCTTTGAGCAAACGGTCGGCGCCGGAAGCTTCCAGAACGTTGACTTCCTGCTGGTCCGGATAGACGATCCAGACAGTGTGGCAGCCGGCGGCAAAATACTGCTTCACTTTTCGCATAAGCTGGCGGATGTTGTCGGTTGGCGAGAAAACTTCGATCGCCAAGTCAGGAGCGCCATCCATAAAGCCACGCCGGTGAACGCTGGCAACTCGCGCACTACGAACGAATGCTACGTCGGGCGCTCGAACTGTGCCAGCGTTTAATCGGAATCCGGTGTCGGCGTTGTAGACTCGACCGAGGCCGTGCTCTGTCACGAAGACTCTCAGTAACGATCCAATTCCACTCCCATAGAATCCATGATCCCCACCGGCCGGCGGCATTGTGATCAGCTCCCCTTCGTCCAATTCGATGCGCACCGAATCGTCGTCGGGCATCTGTTCCAGCTCGTCGGCCGTGATGAGCGTCCTGGTGCTCATGGTTGTATTTTAGCTCTCGAAGAACTCAGCTACTGGAACTGAGAATCCGGGGAGCAGTTCGGGAGCTTCGATGGTATCGCCGGCCTTGAGTAGGCGGTCTGCGCCGGTGGCTTCCAGGACGTTGACCTCCTGCTGGTCGGGATAGACGATCCAGACGGTGTGGCAGCCGGCGGCGAAGTACTGCTTCACTTTTCGCATAAGCTGCCGGATGCTGTCGGAGGGGGAGAAGATCTCGACGGCCAAGTCCGGCGGGCCTTTGCCGAATCCCCGACGGTAAATCGCATCAACTCGGTCACGCCGCACGAAAGCGATATCGGGCGCCCGAACCGTGTCGTCGCGGAGCCGGAAGCCGGTATCACCGGAATACACACGACCCAGCCGATGTTTCTTAACATAACTGCCCAAGAGTATGTCGATATTGCTCTCGCAATCTCCGTGGTCCATTCCAACCAGAGGCATCGTGATCAGTTCCCCTTCGTCCAATTCGATTCGCATCGAATGGTCGTCAGGCATCTGTTCCAACTCGTCGGCGGTGATGAGCGTCCTGTTGCTCATGGTTGTATTTTAGCGCCCACGCTCGAAGAGCGCGACCTTGACGTCGCCAAAGGAGCCCACCAGGTGATGGCCCCAAGCTGCGAGTTCCGGCCGCTCGGCGAACCAGTTTCCCCAATCGGTGACGCCGACCGAACTTCCGTAGACGACAAAACGCGTCGACGAGGAGAGGCTGTTTTTGGCGATCGTGGCAGCATATTGCTCACCTTCTGGAATGATATCGCCGGGCAGCAAAACCGGGGTGTTCTCGATGGGATAGACGGCCAAGTGGGCATACAGAAAACCGGGGAGTGAGTAGCTCGGCGTCCACGCCGGCGGCCTTGCTTCGACGAAAGGGCTGGGACAGATTACTGGCGTGTCAGTGCCTCGAACCAATTCGTTCACGGTGAGCGCGGCTTGCCGCCAGTGCGACTTGCGACTGGGCGGAAATGGATCGCGCCAGATGCCGGCCATCAGGATGCCGCAGGCCAGCGCGGCGGTTAGCGGCTTCCATGCGCGGGATGGAATGGAATACGCGGCGGCCAGCGCGGCTGTCAGAATCATCCCGGGGAGCGCCAAGGAAAAGTAGCGGGCGACAAAGACCGGGTTGCGCGTGACCCACGAGATCGCCAGCAGGAATAGCGGCTGCCAGAGCCACCAACTCACCACCAGCAACAGGTCGGACGGAGTTGTTGATATTCGTTCCCGAGCCCAGCGGAACGCTGTCGCTAATATCCAGAACACGAGGCCGGCGCCGATGATGATCGGGAGCTGCATTGCGTCTTTGAACGTGGCAAAGGAAGGCATCCCGGTGACGACGTGAACTTTGGTTTCTTTGAACAGGCCGATGGTTACGGGAACGAGAGGCGCGAGCGAAGCGGCCACAATCGCGAAAACGGCCATGATGGCGCGCGCGGAGACCGGGGTTTCTTCACGAACTCGCCGCATGAGCGAGTAAGCGACGAAGACGGCGTAAAACGGCCAGTAGATGAGATGCACGCGCAACAACAGCGCGGCGAAAAGGCAGAAGAGCGCGGCATCGCGCCAAGCGCCGGCATCCAGCCAGCGGATGAGAAACCACATGGCGGCCAACGTCACGCAAGCTCCTAGTCCGTAAGGCCGGGCGTCGGTGGCCAGGCGAGCGAACTCACGAGGAATGAAACACAGGAAGACCGCGAACCAGCCCGCCTGCGGATGAACCAGACGTGCCGCCATACGGCCGATCAAGAACAGGCTGACGAAAGTTACGGCAAGCGATGGAATACGTAAGGCGGCTTCGGAGAACCCGAAGAGAGCTTGCGATGCCCGGGGCAGCCAGTAGTAGATGCTCTGGTCCAACCGCGGTCCGGCGGCGAGCGAAGGATGGCCGGCTCCAAAGCGGGCGATGAATGCCGTGACGGTTTCATCGATCCAGAAACTTTCGGGCAACAGAAACAGCCAGAATCGAACGAAGCAGGCGGCCAGCAGGACTGCGAATAAGGGGTTGAAGACGCGCCGCGAGTCAATCATTCACGGTCTGCCAACACTGGGACACGTTGGCAATGTTAGCAGGTTGGTTTATGACGCGCGGGGGCCGCTGCTGCCGGCGGCGTAGTTCGGGAACTCGGGTGGTGGCAGTTGAGCCCAGCCTTGTTCGATAGGGTCGATGATGCGCCACTCGGCTTCTACTTCGTCACGATGCGTGAAGAGCGTTGGGTCGCCGCGCATGGCATCGAGCAGCAGCGTCTCGTAAGCGGTGGGGGCGCCGGTGCCGAACATCGCGGGGTAGGAAAAATTGGCTTGGACGGTGACCGTGCGCATTTCCGTGCCCGGGTGCTTGGCGCCGAAAGCGATGGAGATCCCCTCGTCCGGTTGAATGCGTATGGCGATGACGTTGGGCTCGATTTCTTCGTCGGGGGTGGCGGCGAACAGGGCTTGGGGAGTGCGCTTCAGATGCACGCGGATTTCGGTGCCACGCTGATCGAGCCGCTTTCCGGTTCGAATGTAGAACGGCACGCCGGCCCAGCGCCAATTGTCGACGTGGAGGTCAATGGCAGCGTATGTTTCGACGTTGGAGTTTGGCTTCACATTCGGCTCCTGGCGGTAGCCGGGGACCGGCTTGCCATCGACTTGACCCGGCCCATATTGGCCGCGCACGGTACGCTTGGCGACTTCCTGCACGGTCATGGGGCGGATGGAATGGAACAGTTGCACTTTTTGAACGCGAATGGATTCCGCATCGAAGGCCACGGGGGCTTCCATCGCCGTGAGGGCAAGCAACTGCAGCAGGTGATTGGCCACCATATCGCGGAGTGCGCCGGTTTCTTCGTAGAAGCTGGCGCGGCCTTCCACGCCGAGGGTTTCCAAGGCGGCGATTTCCACATGGTCGATGTAATTGCGATTCCAGACGGGCTCAAACAGGGAGTTACCGAAACGGAAGACCAGGAGATTTTGTACGGTTTCCTTGCCGACGAAATGATCGATGCGATAGACCTCACGCTCGTCGAAAGCCTGGGCCAGGGTGTTGTTGAGCTGGCGCGCGGAATCGAGGTTGTGGCCAAATGGTTTTTCGACAATGACGCGGGCCCATCCCTTGTCGCCGTGGCTGAGTCCGGCCGCTCTCAGCCCCTCGATGATGGGACGGGCTTCGGAAGCGGGAGTGGACAGGTAGAAAAGGTGATTGGGGCTGGCGCCGGACTGCTGCATTTGCTCCAGATGCGCACGCAGTTTATGGAAGAACTCCGGCTGATTGATATCGCCGGGCAGGTAGTGCAGGCGCCTTTCGAAATCCTGCCAACAGTGGGAATCGAAATCGCGAGCCTCGGAGGATTTCGAAGCGGCTTCGCCCATTTTGGAGCGGAATTGCTGGCCGGTCATGGGGGTCCGGCTGACACCGAGCACTTCGAATTGGCGATGGATGCAACCGGCGCAGCCGAGGTTGTAGAGGCTGGGGATCAGTTTGCGGCGGGTGAGGTCGCCGGACGCGCCGAAGATGACCAGGAGGCAGGATTCGCCTTGGGGGAGTGGAGACCGAGAGACTTGCCCGGTGGGCTGTGCTTCGATTGTGGTGGTCATGGCTCGGTGGTTAGATGCGAATGGGAGCCAAACTGGTGCACGGCCAGCGAGCTTTTTAAGAAAAATGGGGGCAGCGGGTTATTGTCCCCATTTTTTTGATACGCTAGGCAGGCTTGGATTCCAAACAGCACAAAACCGAAGTTGAGGAGGAGGCGGCCAAGATCTGCCCGCACTGCGGGTCACTGGATACCCGGCTGTCGCATCGCAACACGGGCTTTGTAGCCGCGGTACTGACCTTCTTCAACATGTCGCGGTACCGGTGCCGGAGCTGCCGTAAGAAATTTGTTGGGCGGAATTAGTGAGTCATTGTTTATGGGTTTCACCCATGTAACCCTTTTGCTGACCGCGCACCTTTCCAAAGACGCCCGTCACTGCAATCTTCACACCATCATCACTCAGCTTGGTGCCACGTTCGCTTATGAGTTCTTCAGCGCGTACGGTGAGCATGCCCCCTGCCGCGAGTTCGCCGAATTGCTTCGAATATCCTGGCTGCAAGATATTTCCCGTCAGCCGAGAGAACACAGTGATTCTTCCGTCCTCGATGGCGGAGTCTTCTTGATTGACAACAATGAAAAGTGGAGGTTTCTCGTCCGAGGAGAACGTCATCACCTTTAGCGACTTGTCCGCCTCCTCCTTTCTCTCATCCTTCTTCTCTCCACCATCCTGCTTCGCGCTTTGGTGGGCCGCGTCACAGCACACAGTGCCGAAAGCGAGTGTCATGCTTAACATGAACGTCATCAGGCCCTTCATTCGCGTTTGTCGATTTTGATTACATCGGAGCCTACTACGGCTTCTCCCCGCGGGTTGGTACCCGTCGACAAGTTCTCGTCCACCGGTCATGGTTTGGATGTCGAAGTTGGAGAGGCCGATTGCCAGCATCAGAGGGGACCGGCGTTACCTGCTTTTCAAAGAGGCCGACAGTGGGGCCACGGACACACTCGTTCTCCGGATGCCTTCACGACCGGGTGGAAGAGTGGGGTTGGCTCGACTTTGGCCACTAGCAGGCTTTACATCAATTGCCAGAACGTCACCTTCAACCGGCGGCAGAGACATGGTTTGTGCAACGGGCTTGTATTTCCGGCACACAAGCACTGCGGCATATTCAAAACCGAGGTGGATCTTAGCACTCCATTCACCATTCGCACCGATGGCTGTATAAGGCGCATTGTCGTAGGGTTGCACCCACCAACGGTCACCTGAATGGCTGTAGATCACCACGCGATGGTCTGGTCTGGCCTCATGCACTTTCCCCGCGATCATATCCATTTCATTTGGGCCAAAACCGGCATGCGCCGATCGCGAAATTTCAATGCCGACGCCTCTCGGCTTCTCACAGGCACAACTTGTATCGAGAAGCGCGCAAAGGGTCAATGTAGAACTGATGACATACGATTTCATACCGAAACTTCCTTCATCGATTTACGCTTTCGGAACAACAATGCTAAAAACGCCAAACTTATGCCGGTCAGCGCGCCCCAGAACCAGCGCAATTTGACGACAACATCCAACAGTTTGTCGTACCACGGGCGAACACCAGCGACCACCGCCCAAGAGGTTACTCCGGGCAGCGCATAAGGCGGCGCTTGGGAGGGCGATAGCGCTCGAAAGTCGTCCTGTACAAGCAGAGCCAAATAGTACGAACCACCATGAATCAGCGCACTCCAGGCGCCATCTCGATCAATCGGCGTGGAAGACGATTCCTCAAATGGCTGCACGAACCACTCATTGGTGTAGCTGTAGATGACCACGTGAGATGAATCCAACGATCCCGAAACATGGCCCTTGATTTCGCGTATTGGGGTGCCACTCTCCCCCTCAGGTATTTGCCGCGGAACTGTTTCGATCATGATCGCCCGATTAGGGGGAACTGGAACATGCGGCGGCCGTGGCGGGCCTGACCGGGATACTCCGGTTACCGTCAAAACAAAGCTCAATATGCCGACCACGGCCGCCACCTTATTCACCCCAGTCCAAATGCGGCGCCCGAATTTCGCTTTAGGAGGCATAACCAAGCCGTTCAGTCAGGATTTTCATTTTGCCGCGCCGCCATGGGTCAGTATACACCCAATCGCCTTCCTTCAATCCTCTTACAATTCCCACCACGGCAGGAATACGGAAGCGCGGAGGCATGTCCGCCGGCGGCACAACAACCTGCATCGGCATGTGCTTTGCTCCAAATGAAAGCATTAATCTCACAATCTATTGAGATTCAATTCACAATCCGCATTTTCAAAGAGGGCCGCAGTTTTGTGGCTCACGCACTGGAGTTGACCGTTGCCTCGTGCGGGGGCAGCAAAGAGAAGGCGCTAAGGAACCTGCAACAGGCCATGCGGCTGCTCCTGGAAGAGTCCGAAAAAATGGGCACTCTCGAATAGATCCTGGAAGAAGCCGGTTACAGCAGGCCCAAGCGGAGGATTTTTCGTTATTGGAAGTTGACGGTGCCGGTCCAATTCACCGCATTGCCTTTGTCGTCGACACCGGTGAAGACAAACACGGACTTGGCCGGCGGAGTGAAGTTGCTGGACACCAAGGAACCGGTTCGTCTTCCATTCGCCGGGATGCGGTTCGAGCCAAAGAATGCAGTTATGCTCGAGGTCAAGTCGACGCCGCTGATGACCATGGTGTTGATGGTCACTGCGACGCCGCCGTTCTCCTGCAGCGTGGCGGTGTAGTGCCATTTTCCATCGCTGCCGGCGGTTACCGGATTGGGGTTGAAGGTCAAGACCACGTTGCCGGCGAGCGGAGCGGTGGGAAGCAAGGCCTGGGAATTATAAGCGGTGGTGTTCACGTTCGCGTCGTGCGTATCGGTCTCAATGTCGAGGTACACGTTAGTTCCGGGGGTGATGTTCTTGGGAACTGTGACATTGATCTGATACAAGTTGGCGAAGCCGGGGGCCAGGCCGACGAAAAGGCGGCTGGCGTTTTGGCCGTCGATGTTAACGAAAACCAAGGAATCGACCATGCTGAGGGGACTGGAGGGCGCGGCCAATCCGTCTGGCACGGGTGGCGTCACGCTGCCGAGACCAGTGCAATAGATGGCAAGGATATCGCCAGGGCGAATCGGATTGCTGGGCGAAACCAGTGAGTAGTCGGGAAGTTTTTGGACGCGGGCTATGCTGACGCCGTCAGCGCCAGCGGTCCAAATGCCGGGCGAGGTGGGGCCGGTGCGCAGCGAAACCACGTTGGACTTCGTGCCGTTGTTGTTCACCTGAATGCTGGCGTAGGGTTCCGGATTGCTGGCAGTACCGCCCGTGGCATTCGGAGCAATGAAGCTGATTTGTCCCGGACTGACGAAAAACATAGGCGCGTTTCGTCCGTTCACGGTAACTTGCACGCCGCCCAAATTGGTAGGAAGTGGGAATGCAGTGGGGATCGGGAAGGTATCGGGCGCCATGTTGGATCCGAAGATGGTCAGAAACTCGCCGGGCGCAACTGAGTTGGTGATGGGCTGAAAACTGGCGGCGTTCAATACACCGGTGGGATAGATGTAGACTCCACTGGGCGTGAACGGCTTGGCTTGCAGTCCAATGAACAAGGAGTAGAAACTGCCGCCGCCGGAGCCGAAGAAGGTCAGCCCTCCGGACCCTAGATACTCGTTTCCAAGGCTGTTCGGAATAGTGCCAGTGGAATCGAAATTGATGTTGGTGCTGTCGTAGGTGTTATCGTACGCCGGCTCGAATCCTTCCACTTGAAACAAGCGCTGATGGGTCAGGCTTACACCACGGCCGGTTGCATTGATGGAGCCGTTAGTGGATGACCGGGTGACAGATACGGGAAGGTTTGAGTTATCGGATACCACCGTGGCGTAGTAATAGACGCCCGTGTAGCTCTGGACCGCATTGGAACCGGAAAACGCGCGGCTGGCAAACAGCAGGTCGAACCCATTCACGTCGGTGCAGAGCACCAGGTTTCCATCCGGCGAAACGGCAAAAGGCTTGTTGCCGCTGATGAGCTGGCTGGGATTCGCGGTTCCGAAATTGAAAGAGCCGAAGGGTCCCGGATTAGCCGCGACGCTGTAGCTGGCCTGGAGCGACTGGTTTTGAACGGCGTTGTTTTGGAAATTCGATATGTAGCCGGCGACCGGCGTGGTGGGGATGCCGCCTTGGCCGTTGGGCGTCATGCGGAAGGACGCATCTCGAAGTTTGGTGACGTCGCCTTGCAGAAAGTCGATGTACACCGCCTGATATGTGCCGTTCAAGCTGGCGAGGGTGGTGGCGGAGGTGACGGGTATGCCGACTAAGATATCGACGTTACCTTGCTCGGTGGCGCTGGCGATAAATGCGTTTGGTCCGGCCGCACCAACGCCGCCGAAATCGGTATCGGTGCTGTCGATGATGCTGGTCATAAACATGGTGCCGCTGGAACTGACACCGTATTGACCGGACGTGCCGAACTGTTGCGCGGAACCGGCTACCTGGCTATCCACCAAAAAGCCGGCGAAGCTGTAGCCACCCTTGCCGTCAAAGACCACGGGGCCGCTGGCGGCGCGCGTGCGCGTGGGGCGGCCGGAAGAATCGCGGCCGGTCATATGAATCTGGCGAATGAAGTACGTTCCATTGAGTGTGGCGTTTCCGCTGGTGTCCGGATTCCTGGGCGCCGCGGTTGCGTGAGGCGAGGCCGCAGAGCTTTGCATCTTGAGGGCGGCTTCCGGTCCGGACAGTGCCGGGCGTCCGTGACGGACCGGGGTGGCGGTGGCGTTGGTATCGTCACCGAAAGCCGGAACAACTAGCATCGAGAGGGCAGTGGCGGCCGCCAGAACGGTGGCAGGCAAGTAGGTCAAGCGCTTCATTTCTTATATCCTTTTTGTAATCAATGGTTTTCGGCCAAACTTGGCTTGTAACCTGTCATAGGTTAAGGCGTGGACCGTGGAGGAAAGCCGACATGTGGCGCGGGTGGGTGGCGCATCTGTGGTGGAGTGGCGAGCGCGTTTGGCGATTTGAAAAAACGA
>DASQGY010000165.1:0-35116 GCA_035632375.1 Bryobacteraceae bacterium
TTAACCCGCCTCCGCGCGCTTGTCCGACGAATGGACAGCCGGCTTAACAAGCCGGCGCAGGATACCATCCTGCCCCACGGTTTAATTCTTCCAACTGACGATATCCGCATTCAATCCATCTCCGCCAGGTTGCCCATCAGCCCCATAGCTGACAATGTCCGGCTCATCGCCGTGCTCGCCGGGATAGCGATACAGATAGGCGTGGCCCCAGGGATCGTTCTCAATATCTTTCGTCAGGTATGGTCCCTGCCAACTGTTGACGTTTTCCGGCTTGGTGCGCAAAGCCTGCAAGCCCTGCTCGGTGGTCGGGAAAACTCCGGTATCCAGCTTGTAGGAACCGAGCGCGGTCATGTAAGCATTGATTTGCGCGCGAGCAGCAGTCTTACGCGCCCGGTCCGCCTGGCCGATCATCTTGGGCAGCACCAGCGCCGCGAAGAGCGCGATGATGGTGACCACCACCATCATTTCGATCAGGGTGACGCCAGCTTGTCTTCTGCTTCGTGTTCTCATACAGTTCCTCTCCGCGCCTGGGCGGTTCATAACGCGACATCGTTCATGCTGACAATGGCCAGCAGCAGACTCAGAATCAGGGTTCCGACGATAATCCCCATGATTAAAATGACAATGGGTTCAAACAAAGATGTAAACCGCCGGATGGACGTGCGCGTATCCGTGTCGTAGATGTCGGCCATGCGAACGAACATCGTATCCAGCCGCCCAGTCTCCTCGCCGACCGCCAACAGATGGCCCGCGAGCGGAGGAAACTGGCCGGCGCGCCTCAATGGTGCGGCGATGCCTTCGCCGCGCTTCACGCCGATCGCCACCGCTTCGAGCGAACCCGAGATCCGCTTGTTGTTCAACGTGGCGCCTGCGATTTGTATCGATTGCACCAGCGGCACGCTGTTTGCAACCAATGTGCCCATGGCCCTTGCGAATCGCGCCGTCTCCGCTTTCCGCATGGCGTCGCCGAGCAGCGGAATCCGCAGCCGCAGCGTATCCCACCAGAGCCTCCCGCCGGTGGTGCGAACGTAACTGTACATCCCGATCACCAGAGACACCAGCGCAGTGATGCCGATCCAGCCATACGACTGCAGAAGATGGCTGCCCTCCAGCAGAATCTTCGTCGGCAGCGGCATGGCGATGCGCGACGATTCGAACACCGACGCGAAACGCGGAACCACGAAATTCATCAGCACCAGAATGGAGCCGATGCCCACCACAACCAGCAGGCAGGGATAAGCCATCGACGACATGATGTAGC
This sequence comes from Bryobacteraceae bacterium, assembly GCA_035632375.1. Classification (GTDB taxonomy): domain Bacteria; phylum Acidobacteriota; class Terriglobia; order Bryobacterales; family Bryobacteraceae; genus Palsa-89. The sequence goes on from DASQGY010000165.1 coordinate 1,262, forward strand.
TGCGCAGATCGTCGCGTGTGCGTTCGAATTCAGCCAGGCGCTCGAAGACCACGGCGAGCGATCCGCTGGCTTCCCCGGCGCGCACCATGTTGATGAACAGTTCGGAAAAATGCTCGGGATGCGTCGCCAGGCTTTCCGCTAACGATTTGCCGCCCTTCAGCACGCGCAGAATATCCTGCACCAGCGCGCGGAAGGAAGCGCGTTCGGTGAGTTCGCTGGTGATGGAGAGCGCGCGGTCCACCGGGATGCCGGCATTCAGCAGCGTGGAAAGTTCCTGGGTGAAAAACAAAACGTCGCGCTTTTTGCCGCCGGAAAACGTAGGCAGCTTCAGCTCGAACGTTTTCTTGGGCTGTGAGCCGACAAAGACGGGCGTCAACCCCTGCCGCCGAAGCTCCTGCGCCACCCACCGCTCCGTCTCAGCATGAATGACACCAGTCCTTAGCTTCCCGTCGGTAGCCACGGCTTTGAAATAGAAATTAGTCATACGCGCTGGCGCACAGGCTGAAGCCTGTGCCACCTCAGATCAAACGCTCGACAGTACCTGGTAACACAGTGCCTGGTAGCACAGGCTTTAGCCTGTGAAGGTCGGTTGCTAGAATTCCTGCGTGACACGCATCACCTCGTCGGCCGTCGTCATCCCCTGCGCTACCTTCATCCAGCCGTCTTCGCGCAAATTGCGCATGCCATAGCGCCGCGCCGCGGTAGTGATCACCGACGCGTCTTCGTTCTTCATGATCAGCTTGCGTAGCTCGTCGTTCAAATCCATCAGCTCGAAAATCCCCACGCGTCCCGTATATCCCGACCCAAAGCAACTATCGCAACCGCGCCCGCGATAAGTCTCCACCATCTCCCCGTCCGGCGCCAGCCGCTTCCCATCGGGCTGCTTGCAGTGCGGGCAGATCAGCCGAACCAGCCGCTGCGCCAACACCGCCACCAGCGACGACGTGATCAGGTAATTCTCCACGCCCATGTCGGTCAACCGCGTGATCGCGCTAGGCGCATCGTTGGTGTGCAGCGTCGAATAAACGAAGTGCCCGGTGAGCGATGACCGAATAGCGATATCCGCCGTCTCGCGATCGCGAATTTCGCCGATCATGATGACATCCGGATCCTGTCGAACAATGTGCCGTATCCCAGATGCAAACGTCAGCCCAATCTGAGGATTCACATGGAGCTGATTGATCCCGTCCATCTGATACTCCACCGGGTCCTCGATAGTGATGATCTTCTTGTCCGCCTGATTAATCCGCTTAAGTGCCGAATAAAGCGTGGTCGATTTCCCGCTCCCAGTAGGCCCGGTAACCAAAAAGATCCCGTGCGGCAGCGACGTGTAGTATTCCATGCGCCGGAACATGTGCGCATCGAAACCCAGCCGGCCCAGATCGTAGAAATCGCCGGCCGACCGATCCAATAGACGCATCACCACGCTCTCGCCATAAAGCGTCGGCAGCGTGGAAACGCGCAAATCCACTTCGCGGCCCAGGGTCTTGATCTTGATGCGTCCGTCCTGCGGCAGCCGGCGCTCCGCGATATTGAGCTTGGCCATCAGCTTCACGCGCGAGATCATCGCCGCCTTCATTTCACGCGGCGGCTGCTCCTGCGCATACAGCACGCCGTCGATGCGATAGCGTATGCGGAATTCCTTCTCGAACGGTTCCAGGTGGATGTCGCTGGCGCGTTTTTCCACCGCCAGTGCGATCACCGCGTTCACCAGCCGGATCACCGGCGCCTCGCTCGCCATGTCGCGCAGATGCTCCAGATCTTCGGAGCCCTCCACGCTGTCCGGATCGAACTCGGCTTCGCCCTTCGCCGATTCGCCGTAATACCGGTCAATGGCGTCCAGAATCTCCTGCTCGGCTGCGAGGACCTTCGTCACCTTCAAGCCAGTGCAATTGCGCACCGCCGCGATGGTCTCCACGTCCAGCGGATCGGCCATCGCCAGCGTCACCGTGTGATCGTCGCGGCTCACCGGCATGCATCGGAACTGGCGCAGAAATCGCGGCGAGAGCAGTTCGGTCTCGGTGGAAACCGAGGGTGGACCCTCGATGGTCACCAGCGGAACGTCCAGTTGCTCGCTCAGCGCGGCCAGCACGTCGCGCATGGCGATGAAGCCCATGTCCACCAGCGTCTTGCCCAGCTTGTCGCCGCGCTCCTTCTGCAATTCGAGCGCGCGATCCAGGTCTTCCTGGGTAATGAGCTTGCGCTCAATAAGGATCTCGCCCAGCCGCATGGATCAGTACTCTTCCACGGTCAGGACGCTCGCCAGCGTCGACCGGTCGGAGATCCCCGACTTCACCTTCACCAGCGCCTGCTTGCTGCCATGCATCACGATCTGCTGCGGCAGCCCTTCGGTGTTCTCTCCCACCCAGTAGAACAGCGTGATACTCAGCGCAACCTGCTCGGTGGCCGGCACCGAATCGAGCGAACTCGCCGAGCTCAGCAACATCTCCTGCATCGCCGCCTTCAATTGTGGAATCCGCGTCGCCTTCTTATCGTGAATGCGAACGTATTCCTCGGGCGTGATTTTCGGGTGAAAAGGGGTGATGCCGCTGCTGGGCGCGACGTTCACCTCGCTGACGAACACCACACCGTAGCCGTTAATATAGGTGCCCTGCGTCAAGCCCATCACTTCCAGCGGATCGAGCGGCCAAATCCCATGCAGCCTGTTGTCGATGCTGTTTTCCATGGCCTTGATCATGGCTCGATTCACCTTCGGCTTGTCGGCCAGCGATCCGGCGGGAATCGCGCACAGCATTACGCTCACGATGGCGAGCGTTCTCATTGCCCTGGCCTCACGCTATCGTTCGCAGCCATCTCGAGCCTTGCTCGCTGCTGCTCGAAATAGCGGGCCGCTTGCTGCGCTACCGCCAGATCGTCCTGCCGCTTCGCTTCAAAACGCTTCTCGCTGGCGACCATCACTTGGGCGAACTGCTGCGACTGCTTGGCCTCACTCTCCCGAACCGCCTTCGCCACCGTAGCTTCCAATCGTGCATTCACTTCGCGCTCCACGCGCTGCTCAATCTGCGCGGTATCCACGGTAGCCTGCACCGGCCCCGCAACCGGCCGAACGTAAGCATGCGCGAGAATCGCCGCAGCCAGCATCGCCGCCGACGCAAACCCCATCGCCGGACCCGAGCGCCAGATGGTCTGCCACCAGCGCGGCTCGAACACTTTATCGGAAACGAAGGCGATGCGCTGTGGAATCTCTTCTTCTTCCAGCGACAGCAGCGCGGTTTGCGTCACCCGCAATCGGTCCAGTTCCTCGCGGCAACCCTGGCAAGCGCGAACGTGATCTTCCACGCCGCCTTTTTCCGCCGGAGCGATATCGCCCAGAAAATAAGCTTTCAAATCCACCGATGAGCACGTCATTCGGCACCTCCCATGTTCACGGGAGCCAATGTTTGTTTCAGGAGGTCGAGCGCGGTATACAGTCGCGATTTCACTGTAGAGACGGGGCACGCGAGAATCTCCGCCATCTCCTCGAACTTGAATCCCTGATAGACCTTCAGCAGCACCGCCTCGCGTTGATCGTCCGACAGCAGTCCCAGCGCACTTTGCACGGCTAAGCTGAGCTCGATGGGAAACATGCGCGAGGTGGCCTCGCCCGACTTCGGCTCCACGGCCAGCTCCCCTTCCGGCCGATTCTTGCGCAGCAGCGAATACGCTTCGTTATGCGCGATGCGGAACAGCCACCCGGGAAACTTGGCCGGGTCCTCCAGCTTGCGGAGATTCTGATAAGCCTTCAAAAACACATCCTGACTGAGATCCAGCGCGTCCTCGCGATGACCAACCAAACGCAACAGGTAGTTGAAGACACGCTTCTCCCAACGAGACACGAGCACGTTGTAGGCGTCCACGTGCCCCCGTCGCGCCTTGGCGATCAGGTCGCGGTCCTCAACCTCCCGAAATATCAAACTTCGGCTCCATTCACAAAGACGAGCCCCAGGCCCAAAAAGACGGAGCCCGCCGGGTGGCGGTCAGGGTTCGATACCTAGATTCTGGCAAAACGGGGCTTCAGACGCTACCGGGGCAAACTATTGACAGGACAGCGGCAGAAAGGGGGGCTCTGAATCGAGTCAGAATCGGCAGCCGGTTATCAGGCAGCAAGTTCAGCAACGACTTGGGCCCGGTCCCTCCACGGCACCGGGCGTATTTGATAATTCCGAAACGCATCGATCACGCTGCCCGAAACCGGTTGCTCAACGTCATTGAGCATAGCGTACGCCGTCGACTCGGGCGGCCGTGTTTGGCGGGTGTCCGTCCATGCATTGATAAATGAAAGCGCGGATTCCCGAGTCGGGCGGCTGATCGCCTGCACGATGCGCTCCGGGTCCTTACGGGACTTGGGAATCACGAAATTGAAAAGGTGATCGTAGCCGCTGATGCCCGTGAATTTCACTCCCGGCGTATACCGGATTTCATTGGCGTCCAGCCATACGATAACATCCTCAAAGAACAGGCTCTCCACAACCGGCTTGGCCAGGTAAAAAAGATCGTTAACAGCAAGCATGGCCTGAACAAGACTGTGTTTTTTCAACGGAAAGGTCTCGGCCGTCGCGTGCACCTCTAGAGCTTCGTTCTGGAGCTTCACGCCAAAGCCGTTCAGGGCCATATTCAGGAGGTCTTGCCGCTTCTCGGTATGAAGATTGCACCCGGAGGCTTCAAGGTCGTGGATCGTATAACTGTCGTCGGTTAGAACGTAACCGCCGTTTTCAGCCCGGGCGTAAATTTGCAAAGCGTCATTATGCCGGTCCAGGTATGGCGTGGTGATCTCAACCCATTCGCTGTTCACTTGACGGAGCGTGGTTTTGTCCCGAAGCCAGTCTCGGTAATCGTGTAGAAGCTTTTCGATCTCGTCTACGCTCATGAAAACAGCTCCTTCTGGATTGTGGATGGTCCAGTGATGTTGCAGTGCTGCATAAAGGCTTCGCACGTGGAGAACAAGTTCAGCGTATCGGTGTATCGATCGAGGGGGGCGGCTATCGCCCACTTGTCGGCGTAACCCTCTCGGTAGATATGGAGGTGCGGGCAACGAATCTCAACCCCGTCCGGATTTCGGTGCGGCGGACCGTCCAGGTCAAGCCGCATGAGGATAATCACCTGTCGCGCCCGGTTTTGGTATGTGGCCTTCGTAAGTTTGATTTGCGCACGAGTAACATCGAGCATGAAATTCTCCCGCTTGTCGAGGGATGTTAAGGCAAGTGCAATCCGTTCCCCGGCTACAGGGAAGGTCCAGACCTTCTCATCGACGAAGCGTTTTTCCATCTCAATGAGAGTGTCGGCCTCGGCTTGAGTGATTTCTATATCAGCCATCCGCACATCCGTCCGGCGATCTCGTCTTCGTAACGGACGAACTCGGTTCCGGGATTGGTTCTCCCACCTCGCGCATCATCTCCAAGTGGGCAGTCAAAGCTTCTCGAATATTTCGCCGAGTCTCATCTCCAGTGTCGCCAACAGCCGCGCATCCCGGTACATCGGGGGAATAAGCGGAGTATCCCGTCCCGGTTTTCTCGATCACCAGAGGATAGCGCTTCACACTCATCTTGGAGCTGCTTTCCTTAGTGTAGCGTTTGGCGTGCATCTTTCCCCGCACGCTCGGCGTCCCCATCTCCTTACGATCCCCCGCATGATCCGCTCATTCCACGTTCCGGCCGGCTGATCCGTAGTCAGATACGTCCAAGCCGCCGCGCTCGGACGGATCCACGCGGCCCTTTCCGTGCCATGCTCCGTTACGCGGCCAGCGACCCGTGGACACTCGGGCTTCGGTACCCTAAATGCAATGGAAGCCCATTTCACGCCCGAACTGCAAGCGAAACTTGAGAGCGTCGCGGCCGAGAACCGCCGCAGCGTCGATGAGTACGTCCAGCAACTCGTCGAAAGCTACGTCGATCACGACTCATGGTTCCGCCACAAGGTCACCAGGAGCTTAGACAAGCTCAACCGCGGGGCGTGGTTCACGCATGAATAAGTCGGCAGCCCGCCCTGGCACTATCCGTCTGGCGCCGTGGGCGTTCTCCACAGCGGTTTCAGAGCGATTCTGTGATGGACTCCATGGTGATGCTCCTCATTTGGGCCACCTCGGAAAGGATGCCGTGAAGAGTGCCAGTCTTTATCGGATTGTGCAGTGGGACCGTGATGGTATGGACTGGGCCCATCATACCGTAGCCTGACGTGGCTGCCCTTTTGCCGAATCACACCATAGCCGAGCGTTCCAACGCGCGAACGACGCGATCGCTGGAGACGCCGCGCGGCAACTTCATGCGGCTTCCACGGGAATCAACTCGTCCTTGACATAGTGCAGTTGCAGCAGGCGCGGATGCACGTCGCCATCTTCGAAATGCAGCGACGTTGCCTCAAGAACATTGGCGCGAAGCTGGTCCCATGTCTCCGCTTCCGTGAAGATGGCATGTCCCAACGCACGCGCGCAGTAGCCACCTTCCTCGGCGTCACGAACTTCGAAGATCAACTCCATGCCCATAGAATAACTGACGCCGAAACTATGCACGCTCATCCCCACACCCGCCTCGCCTTCATCTTCCTCACAATCCCCTTCGCAATCCTCTCCGTCCAACTCCCGAACGGCTGATCCGTCGTCAAATAAGTCCACGTGGCCCCGCGATCCGACGGATCCACACCGCCTGCCTCGGCCTCAGCCACACGTTTCGGAATCTCCTCATCAATCCGCGCCTCAAGCTGATCGAACAACGAATCCGCCGACACCAGATATTCATGCAGCGGATCGCGCCCGCCCCACGAAACCCAATGCACCCCCTCGCGCAGGTCGGTTATCGAAGCCAAAAACTCGGACCACAAATCGTCAATCGTCGCCAGCGACACCAATCGTTCCAACTCCGACGCGCACGGCGCAGCCCCGCTCAAAATATCCTGCCGCCTCTGACGAATCTCCAGCCGCTGCCCCTCCACCACGCTTTCGTACTTGCGCAAAAACTGCCGAATCTCCAGGTTCTGCCCTTCCACCAGCCTCTGGACGCTCTCCGGATCGTATCCCAGCCGCTCATCGGCGCTCCCGTATTTCACCAACAAATCGTCCTGCATCGAAACAAAGAATCGCGAGCAACCCGGATCCCCCTGCCGCCCCGCGCGCCCGCGAAGCTGATTGTCGATGCGCCGGCTCTCGTGCCGATTCGTGCCGATCACATACAACCCGCCAAGCTCAGCCACACCGTCGCCAAGCTGGATATCAGTCCCGCGCCCGGCCATGTTGGTCGAGATCGTCACCGCCCCGCGCTGTCCGGCGCGCGCGATCATCCCCGCCTCCAGCTCTTCGTGCCGCGCATTCAACACCTGGTGTGGAATATCGTGCAAGTGCGCCGCCAGCCGCTCCGACTCCTCCACACTCGCCGTACCCACCAGCACCGGCTGGCCAGTCTCATGCGCCCGCCGGATTTCCGCGATCACCGCCGCTTCCTTTTCCCGTTTCGTGCGGAACATCACGTTGGAATGATCCACGCGAATCACCGGCTGCCCGGTCTCATGCGCGCGGCGAATTTCGGCGGTCACGGCCGCTTCCTCTTCATATTTCGTGCGGAACATCACGTCGGGATGATCCACGCGAATCACCGGCTTATTGGTGGGAATCACCTGAACATCCAGGCCATAGACCGTGCGAAATTCCTCCGCCTGCGTGGCCGCGGTCCCGGTCATGCCGCACACTTTCGGATACAGCGCCATCAGATTCTGCAGCGTGATCGACCCAAGAATACGCCCTTGCGTCTTCAGCGCGACGCCTTCCTTGGCCTCGATCGCGGTGTGCAGCCCCGCCGGCCAGCGCCGGTTCTGCGCGATCCGCCCCTTGAATTCGTCCACCGATTCGATGACGCCGTTCTTCACCAGGTAGTCGACGTCGCGATGCAACAGCGCGTGCGCGTGAACCGAATCCTGAACGGCGGTCAGCAGCGGCAGGTTTTCCTCGGCGAAGAGATTGCCGCTCGCGAAAGCGTTTTCGACGGCTTGAATCCCGCGGTCAGTCAGCGCAATGTTCCGGCCATAATCATCCAGCGTGAAGTCCGTGAATTTTTGAAAGTGCCGCGTCAGCCGGTCCACGCGTACCGCCAGCGGCTCCTGATCCGCGTGCCCACCGGCGATCACCAGCGGAATGCGCGCCTCGTCGATCAAAATGGAGTCCGCTTCGTCGATCACCGCGGCGGCGAACGGCCGGTGCACCTGCTCGCTTAAGTGCAACGCCATTCCGTCGCGCAGATAATCGAACCCCACTTCGTTGGCCGTGGCGTAGGTGACATCGCAACCATAAGCGTGCTTCCGCTCCTCAACGGACATGCCCTGCTGGATGTAGCCGACGGACAGCCCAAGAAATTCGTAGATCCCGCCCATCCAGGCTGCGTCGCGCCGGGCCAGGTAATCGTTCACGGTCAGCACATGAACGCCGCGCCCGGCTTTGGCCAGCCAGACAACAGCGGGCACCGCGGCCAGCGTCTTGCCTTCCCCGGTCTGCATCTCCGCGATCTTGCCGCCGGCCAGCGCCAGCGCACCCTGAAGCTGAACATCGAACATTTCGAGATTCAGCACCCGCGCGGCAACCACCGCCGTGATAGCGATCACTTCCAATAGATCGGCAGCTCGCCGCCCGGCGGCCTTCAAATCGTCATCGCTCAACCGCGCAAGCTCCGCGCGGCGTTGGTTAATAGGTTGAATATTTGACCCAGCGGTAACCGGGCCAGAAAAGAAACGGCGCAAAAAACGGCACATAATGCCCTCCTTTCTCTCGTCTGACTTTGAGTTAGCTCAGAGAGAGAACGGAGGAGGCCGCTGATAGAGCGAAGGGGCAACAAGCCGGCCGGCGCCAGAAAAGGATTCCGGACGCAGAGCGACAACAACACGCCGATACGCACCAATCGATCGCCGCGGAACAAGAACGCGCTGCTCAGCCCGGGCGCGGGCCACCCAAACAATCGGGCAATTCTCGCCGGTCCGCTGCGCGCGAACGGCAGGCACGGCATGCGCCGCGCACAACGCCATCAGCGTCGCCAACAACCACGAGGTAGCCCGCTTGTTCACCTAATTCAGTATATCCGGGTTGCAGGATTTGCGCGCAAGAATCGAAAATCGGGGGGGACTGCCTACCTGTTTCGCGCGACTAGAATTGGCCTGCCGGTCCACGCATCGCCGACGCGGAAACAGGCTGGCTGTCCCCCGATTTTCGATTCTTGCGCACAGATCCTGCAACCCGGCCCTAGCCGCTACTTTCCCCATCACGTGTGCGATCCACCAAGCCCGCAGTATTCCCAGTCTTCCTCGTATTCCTCCCCAACGTCTTCTTCCGCAACAGCCCCTCCGTCCACGACCGCCGCTTCAATGAAAACTGCCCCGCCGCCGCCCGCATGTACGGCCGAAACTCATTGGCCCAATACCGCGCATAACCCTGCTCGCGAATCGCCCGCAACGTCTGGCTATAGTGATCGAGCAGCCCTCCCGCGAACAGTTGCCCAGTGCTCCACGCCGCCCGATTCGCCGCCCGCCCGAGCCGCACCAAATTGTCCGGCGTGCGCGAAATCGCCGAAAGCGCCAGCACCGACGACAGCGCAAATACCGATCGATTCTGCGCCACAGCCTCAGCCTTCAGTTCGTCCCAATGCCGCCGCACCAGTTCCGCCGAGGGCAGATTGCGCGGCGGGATTCTCATCGCGCTAGCCCGGAACGCCGCCCACTCCTGGCGCAGCCCCGCGACATCCAATGGCGGCGCGTTGAACACGTCGGCGGCCCGGCCCGCAGTCTGTTCCAATCCGTCCAGAAGCTGATCGACGTTTCCGAATTTCGCATCGCCCTCCAGCAGCCCTTCCGCCTTCAACGCGTCTGCCACCTCCTGCACCACCTGCCGGCCCGCGCCCGAAATATCGGCTAGCGCGGCCATGATCCACACCGGCGAAGCTCGAAACGCCAGAATGCCCACCAGCTCGATCCCGTGTCCCGCCGTCCGCCGCATCAGAAAATTGTTGGCCAACTCGCCCTCGGCCGGATAAACGCCTTCCACTTGGCCGACATCTTCGATCATGAATCGCACCGCGATCCCCACCATGGTCTCGTAAGTTTTGGTGCGGCGCACCGCCGCGGGAAGCGTCACGTCGCCAAGTTCCCGGATCAGTCCTCCAGCCAGCGCCGATGCCGATCGAACCACGCGCTCCGGCAGCGATAAAATGTATCGCGCCATTCGTGTACCGGCTTTGCGGAGTTGGGGAGCGCCCGAAGCAGTCATCGCGGCGAGTCTGAAGACCCATGATACGCTGAATGCAGTTTTCGCCAAGATGCCGAACCTTGCGCTGGACCTAGCGATCGTTGTCCCTACGTTTAATGAACGCGACAACATCGCGCCACTTCTGGAAAGCCTGGACCAAGTCCTCCGCGGCATCCAATTCGAGGTGATCTTCGTCGACGACGACTCACCCGACGGCACCGCCGGTGCCGCTCGCCACATCTCGCTAATGCGCCCCAGCGTTCGCGTGTTGCAGCGCATCCATCGCCGCGGCCTCGCGTCGGCCTGCGTCGAGGGCATGATGGCCACCGCCGCGCCCTATATCGCCGTCATGGACGCCGATGGCCAGCACGACGAATCGATCCTTCCCCAAATGCTCGACAAAATCAAAGAGACCGGCGCGGACCTGATCGTCGCCAGCCGCAACATGCCGGGAGGCAGCATGGGCGAATTCAGCGCCGAGCGCGTCACCATGAGCCGCTTGGGCCGCAGCCTCAGCCGCATCGTCTGCCGCGTCGAGATCAGCGACCCCATGAGCGGATTCTTTCTTCTGGACCGGCGTTTTCTCGAAGAAGTGGTGCCCGATATTTCCGCGATCGGGTTCAAGATTCTGGTGGACCTCATCGCTTCCGCCCGCCGCCCGGTGCGCCTCATCGAAGTCCCCTACCGCTTCCGCAACCGCCGCTCCGGCGAAAGCAAGCTCGACACCCTGGTCATCGCCGAGTACTTCCAACTGGTGACCGACAAGATGTTGGGCGGCCTGATCCCGCCGCGGTTCATTCTGTTCGGCGCGGTGGGCGCGGCCGGCGCCGTGCTCTACCTGGGCCTGCTCTATCTGCTATTCCAGCGCGCACATCTCGATTTCCGCATCTCTTCGATTGCCGCCACCATCGCGGCCATGACCTCCAATTTTCTGCTGAACAATATCGTCACCTACCGCGACCGCCGCCTCCACGGCGCAGCGTTCTTCACGGGGCTGCTGACGTTTTATGCCGCCTGTCTGGTGGGCGCGGTGATCGCAGTTCGCATCTCGGAACTCACCCAACAGGCCGGACTGCACTGGTTTCTCGCCGGAGCCACCGGCGTCCTCATCGGCTCGGTCTGGAACTTCGTCATGACGCAATTGCTGACGTGGCGGCTGGCTCGCCGGGCTCGGTCGCGCCCCGTGAAACCGGCATGACCATCGCCGAGTTCCTCTACACTTCCGTCCTTGGACGCAAGCCGTTCCGCGGGCTCACCAATGCGCTGATACGACGGATCGTCCCCGCCGAACTCGACGTGGGCGGCGCGACAGTGGTCCTCAATCCCAACGACCCGGTGATCTCGGGCGCGTTGACCTTCGGCGTCTATGAGCGCCCCGAGACCCGTTTCTTCTGCGCCGCCTGCCGCCCGGGCATGACCTTCTTGGACATCGGCGCGAACGTCGGCTATTACACCGCACTGGCCATTCCCCGAATCGGCGGCACAGGCCGGGTGATCGCGTTGGAGCCGGACCCGGAAAACTTCCAATATCTCCAAGCCACCATCCGCGCAAATCGCGCCGCCAACGTCATCGCGATTCCGAAGGCCGTGGGCGCGGCAGCCGGCGCCACGGTATTGCACACGTCGTCCTCCAATCGCGGCGACAATCGTCTTTACCCGAATGATTTGTGCGACGGCTCGTGCGAAGTCGAGGTTTGCACAGTCGACGATCTGCTCGGCAATTTGGGCGTGGAGTCCGTGGATCTGATCAAAATGGATGTGCAAGGCTTTGAAGGACACGTCTTGGAAGGCATGAAGCAGACCATCCGCCGCTCACCCAACCTAACCGCGATGATCGAGTTCTGGCCCTTCGGCCTCCAAAGCGCCGGCACCTCCCCCGAAGGTTTCCTGACCGACCTGGAACAATTGAATCTGCGCCTTTACGAACTCACCAAAAAAGGCGCCGTGGCGCCAATCACCGATAAGCAAAGTCTCATCCGCCGACACCCAGGTCGCCAATACACAAACGTAGTGCTCTTCGGCGGCAGCGCAGAGCCTCCCGCCGCGCTCCCCAAATAATCGCCCGCCCCACCTGCTCTACTAGAGTTGAGAATCTTGGCAGCACGCGACGATTTTGTGGGGCGGACCCCCTGGTCCGCGGCCGACGCCCCCGTCGGCCTGCTGGGGATTGCGGCCCCGCTGCTCTGCGTTCATCCGTGTTCATCGGCGGCCAATTATGTTTGACTGGTTCAACCAAGTTACCCACCGCGGTACAATACTCACACGCTATGGCCGACATCGTCATCCGCCCCAGCATGAAGTTCATCCGCGCCGGATACCTGCTCATCCTGATCCTGATTCTGGCGGCCGTCGCGGTCCACTACAAGTATCTGGCCGAAAAGGAACCACTCCCCTGGCTTCCGATCGTGACTTCCCTCCTGCTCCTGTGGCCCATCAAACGCCACATCCAGCGGCAGACGGTGAAGATCACTATCGCCGGCGACAAACTGCGGTACGAAACGGGTTTGATGTCGAAATCGACACGGATCATCCAACTCTCGAAGGTCCAGGACGTGCGTGTCATCCAGTCGGTCGGGCAGAGGATTTTCGGAGTCGGCGACGTTTCCATCGAAACGGCTGGAGAAAACAGCCGGCTCGTTGTAGAAAACCTGGACGGCCCCCAGCAATTGGCCGAACAGATCACCGATGCCTCGGGCCTGGCGTCCGCCACGGGAATCCACTAGGTCTAACAATCGGGGTTTCAACGACTTCCAACGTTTTCTTCTTTATTTGACAACTTAGTTTTGGTACTCTATAACTACGTGTCACAAGGTACTGCTGTGAAGTCTCATTACGCTTGGCTCCTATTAGCCGCCCTCGCTTTGACCCCGCCCGTCGATGCTGGATGGCGATTCTCAGGCCCCTTCGGCGGAAGCGCCCGCTCCATCGCCATCGATGCCCAGAACCATAACACGCTGCTGGCCGGCGGCCGCGATTCGCTGCTGTTCCGTTCCGATGACGCCGGCCAATCCTGGCGGCTCCTGCCTTTTCCGAAAAGCACGCCGGGAACGTTCGGCGCGGTAGTCATCCATCCCAAGGAGTCCGAGCATTTTTATGCCGGCCTGGATGCCGCCGATTCGCCGGATTCCGGTGTCTATGAGAGCAAAGACGGCGGTAAGAGCTGGCAGCCCTTGGCCGGGACTCGAGGGTTGCGGATCGAATCGCTCTCCCTTTGGCCGGGCGATCCGCGCGTCATGGCCGCCGGAACTTCGAAGGGCGTCTACCTCAGCTCCGACGGCGGGGAAAACTGGCAGCAGATCTCCAATCCCGGCAATCGCGAGATGCTGGACATCACCGCCCTCGCCTTCGATCCCGCCAGCGCCAAAATCCTCTACGCCGGCACCCCGCATCTTCCCTGGAAGACCGTGGATGGCGGACAAACCTGGCGGCCCATTCACGACGGGCTGATCGACGACTCGGACATTTTCTCCATTCGCGTGGACCCGGCAAATCCGCAGCTCATCTACGCCAGCGCCTGCAGCGGGATCTATCGCAGCGAGAATGGCGGCGACTCCTGGGTCAAGCTCCATGGCATCCCCGGCACACACCGGCGTACCCACATCATCTCCGCCGACCCGCGCGATTCCGGAATCATCTTCGCCGGAACTACCCTGGGACTCTTCAAATCCCCGGATGCCGGCAAAACCTGGCGTCACCTGAATTCCGCGCAAGTGAACTGGATGGTATTCGACCCAACAGATCCCAAGGTCCTTTACCTGGCCACCGAGCAGGCCGGGATTCTGAAAAGCGTCGATTCCGGCGAGACTTCCTATCCGGTTAACGGCGGGTTCACCAACCACAGCCTGACGCAGATTACCGGAGTCGGGAAACATTTGTACGCCAGCAGCATCTATGAAGGACGCTACGGTGGAGTGTTTGCAAGCGACGACGGCGGGTTGGGCTGGACGTTGCGGGCGAGCGAAGAGGCGCTGCAGGGCCGCAATCTGAACAGCTTGATCGTGGGTTCCGCCAATGGAAATCTGCTGTTTGCGGCCAGCGAAGACGCAGTTTTGAAGTCCGCCGACGGAGGCAAAACCTGGACCCGGCTTATCATTCAACCGAAACTGGTTCGAGGGCGCAGGCCCCAGTCGTTCGGCCCGCTCCGGATTCACGCGCTCCAAGCCGTGCAGTCGGACAAACTGGTGCTGTTCGCCGGCACGGAATCGGGATTGTTCCGCAGTGCGGATTCGGGAGTAAGTTGGGAGCGAGTAAGTGGCGACGGAATTACTGGCTTTCCAGTGTTGGCCCTTTATGTATCTCCGCGCCCGGGGACGCGGTTAGCGGTGCGAACCCAGGACGGATTGTTTGTATCTCAGGACGCCGGACAAACCTGGAACGCGGCAGCGCTTCCGGACAAGACTTACTATCTCTACGACCTCGCTTTGGCGCCCGATGCCGGCGCGCCTATCCTCGCCGCCACCTCTCGCGGTGTTTTACAATCAATAGACGGCGGCGCTCATTGGAGGATCATGGAGGATGGCGTTCCAGCCGGTACCGTGAATTCGGTACGGTACCATCCCGAACACAAGTTGGAAGCGTTCCTGGTGCAGTATGGCAAGGTCTATCGCTCGCTGGATGGCGGAACGTCCTGGCAACTTTTTCCGAGCGAGGGACTGGAGAGTTCATCCGTCCGGACGCTGTGGGTCGCGCCGGAAATTCCCGGCAGGATTTTTGCTTTGAGCGCCGCACGTGGAGCGCTGGTTTTCGACATGCCTCAGTCGGATGTGGCGAAGCAGGTTGATCATGTGGTTTCATCTAGTAAGTGAGTGAACAAGGGGGAAAGATGAAAGATATCGGAGCAGTTTGGAGATTTGCGGCCGTGGTTCTGGCCGTGTTAGTTATCGGCGCCATGATGCCGTCGGCGGCTCAAGCGCAGACCGGCACGAAAACAAACGCCGCGGTTACAGACGACTATTTCAATCTCGTCGAGCTCAACATCTACGGCGGGATGGAGCATTTCGGCAGAGTAGGCGCGGGACTGGGAACCCAGTTAACCACCGGCGGCGTGGTCGGCGTCCGGCTCACCGAAAATATCTTTAACTATTTCGGAATTGAGGAAAGCTACCAGGCCTATTCCTGGCATGACCTCAAGTTCTTCACGCCGATCCGTGGCGTTCCGCCACCACAGTTCGACAGTCGCGTGTATGAGGGAGCGCTGAATGCCGTCGGGTACTTCACCCCGCGGGACAGCAAGTTCCGGCCATTTCTCACCGCCGGTTTCGGGGTCGGCCTTTATTCCCCCACCCACGAATCCAGGAAAGTGGCGCAGAGTTTGGACCCCTCTCTCGGTTTCGGCAATTTGTCGCGCGACACCAAGCTTCAAGGGAACTACGGCGGCGGCGTGAAGTGGCAGGTCCACCCTCGTGTCGGCCTGCGCGCCGACGTTCGTGGACTGGTGGGTCCCAACCCGAGATTCGGACTGCCGGACTCGAACTCCCCCAGCAACAGCCTCACCGCGAACAATGTCTACATTCTGCCCCACCACTGGCAACAGGGCATTCAAACGACGGTGGGCTTGACCATCTATTTCGGCCGGATCGAAAAGGCCGCACCACCGCCGCCCCCGCCACCGCCGCCACCACCACCGGCACGTCCGGAGATTAATGCGGGCGCCATCTCGGCCAGCACGACTTCGCCATGTCCTGGCGATACCGTAACTCTCACCGCCAACGCCTCGATTTCGGGCGGCCACAGCGCGAGTTATCAGTGGTCCGTCGACGGACGGCCACAGGGCTCGAACAGCTCGACCTTCAATTATGTTGCCGACGCTTCCGGCGACCATAGCATCGGCCTGCGGGTTTCCGACAGCTCCAGTGACAACGCCGCCAGCCCAGTCACCGTCGCTGCCATCAACATCCATGTCCGGCAGTACAGCCGGCCGGTGGTAAGCAGCGTATCGGCCAATCCCACCGAGATGGAACGCGGAGCTAGCTCTTCAGTCCACGCCACCGCGTCCGGTTCCGAATGCAGTGGTGCCCTGACTTATAGCTGGGCCGCCAGCGAAGGGTCCATCAGCGGATCCAACGACAACGCCACCTACAACTCCAGCTCGGTTTCCTTCAACGAAGGCGACCGTACCCGTCCGCAGTCCAAGCCCGTGACCATCACCGCGACGGTCACCGATAGCAAGGGCGGCTCCGGTACTGGATCCACCAACGTCACCGTCAATCTGCCGGCGCAGGTGAAGCACTTCGGCGACATCCTGTTCCCGAAGGATAGCTCGCGCGTCAACAATTGCGGCAAGCGTATTCTCATCGAGCAGTTGTATCCCGTGCTCGCCGCCAATGCCAACTTCGACGTCGTCCTGGTGGGCCATATCGACTCCGCTGAAGCGCCGAAGAGCGTCAAGTCCACCAAGGGCCGCAACCTGGATCGCGACCGTGTGATGAACACGGCTGCGGTGCTGAGTGGCGGAAGTGGAACTTGCACCTCGCTCGATGCCTCGCGCATCAAGGGCGTTTGGGTCGGCGCAACACAGGAAGCCGAATTCGTCCCGACGTCGTGCGCGGTTTCCACAACTCCTCCGAAGGAGCGCAAGGGCGCCGAAGTCAGCGGTGACGAAGCCAAGAATCGCCGGGTCGAGATCTGGCTGGTTCCGAAGGGCATGGGTCTGCCGTCATCGGCCAAGGACGCCAAGGATCTTCCGGGTCCCGCTCTGAAGAAGCTCGGCTGCCCGAAGTAGATCGCTAACTCGTAACACTCGATGACGCCGGATGCTTAGCCGCATCCGGCGTTTTTTTGTGGGTCACGCAGTGATGCCGAAGCTATCACCAAACATTTTTACTATTCATCAGTTGGTGCTTCGGGTGGCGGATACGCCGGTGGATAGCCATCCGTGGTATCCCCTCTCGTCAAACCCGCCTTCAGCTCTTCAGCTGTTGGCAATGTGCCCTTCAGATCATCGGGCAGCGAATCGGTTAAGCGATATTCCGCCACGCCAATCGGTTTGCTGGTGTCGCGCAAAGCGTACTCGGCAACAACCTTATTGTGGGACTTACAGAGAATGATGCCGATGCTAGGCTGATCGTTCGCGTACCGCAGTTGGTCGTCAACCGCCGAAAGGTAGAAATTCATCTTGCCGGCAAACTCTGGGATGAACTCGGAGAGCTTAAGGTCGATGACCACGAAACAACGCAGGCGCAGATGATAGAACAACAGATCCAGTCGAAAATCCTGGCCACCAACCTCCAATTCATACTGCTGGCCGACAAAGGCAAATCCGACACCGAGTTCCAGGAGAAAATTACGGAGGTGCTCCATGAGGCCGCGCTCCAAGTCGCGTTCCTTCGCTTCAGGACCGAGCGACAAGAAATCAAAGTTGTAGGGATCTTTGACGAGCTGCTGAGCGAGTTCCGATTGCGGCGCCGGCAGAGTCTTCTGGAAATTGCTGATCGCTTTGCCTTGCCGCTTATACAATCCGCTTTCGATCTGATGGACGAGCACGTTGCGGCTCCAGCCGTTCTCAACGGTCTGGCGGATGTACCACTCGCGCTCGGGCTGACTCTTGACTTGTTCGAGCAGGCGAACATTATGACCCCATGGGATTTGTCCAACAAGCTGTTGGACAATTGACTCGTCCGGCCAGGCGGTCGCAAAAGCCCGCATGTAAAGCAGGTTCGTTCGGGAAAACCCTGTCATCTCTGGGAATTCCGAATGTAGGTCTGCCGCGACGCGTTCAATGACCTTGGCGCCCCAGCCTGCTTGGCCCTGCCGCTGCAAGATGTCCCGCCCGATCCGCCAGTAGAGTAAGACCAACTCACGGTTAACCGCGAGGACTGCCCGGATCTGAGCCTGGCGGATACGCTCTTTGAGTCCGCGGAGAAAGTCTTCGTATCCTTCCGGAATCATTGGTTTCTCCTGGCGTGATGATGGGCACCCTGGGGCTTTCTTCGGCATTCCTGTGAGGGTGTACCCCGAAGCATAGCATCCCAAAACGGCTGAGAGGGGCGGCAGTCCTGTGACGAGACCAGCCCCGGGTAACCGGTCATTCTCAGAGTACAGAAAAGAGCATGGGTCGCGCGCCAAGGATTCGCCTTTGGCCGCGTCGGGTTGCTGCAATGGGTGGTCATGGGCTTACACACGTTGACAAAACAACCCCACCTCAATCTCTCACCCCCTCAACCACTTCCCCAAATCCACCCCCCAAATCGACAAATCCTCATGCTATAACCGCTCGCGAAAGGAACAAACACCAATGTCCAGCCAACCAGTCATGACCCCCGACACCCACGAGCGCGCCAAGCGCTACGCAACCAACAAACTCAACGCCGTGCTTTCCACTGGCCCCAAAACCGCCGCAGGCAAGGCCATCTCCGCGCAAAACGCCCTCAAACACGGACTCACCGCCATCAGCCCCCTCCTGCCTACCGAAGACAAAGCCGCCTACGACCAACACGTCCGCGGCTTCGAAGAAGACTACCAACCGAAAACCGCCACCGAGCGCCAGCTCACGCGCGACCTCGCCGACACCTCCTGGCGCATGAACCGCCTCCCCGCTCTCGAGGCCAGTATCATCGCCCTCGAAGCCCTCCCGCCCGGCTCCATCAGCACCGATATCCCCGATCTCGATGCCTGCTTCGCCGTCACTGAAACCCTCCGCCGCCAGGAACGGGCCCTCGACACGTTGAGCAAACACCATACCCGGCTCTCGCGCCACTTCCACAAGACGCTCAATGAGCTCCGCGGCATTCAATCCCAGCGCAGGAAGGAAGCGCTCGACGACCTCGACCGCGCCGCCACCCGCTACTTGTCCTTCAAAATGAGACACATGGACTACGACCCCGCCTCCGATGGCTTCGTTTTCTCAAAAGAACAAGTCGAAGCCCACTACAAGCACCAACACCGCATGTGTACCATCGACGCATTCGCCAGCCGCGAAATAGCGGCACGCCGTTAAGGAGAAAAACAGCGCAAAGCGCCACCAATTCCCACGGCCCCACCACCTACCACCCACCACCCGTCTCTCCCCTAGCTTCCGCCGCCGATTTCGTGTATCCTGGCAAAGAAAAGGCGAAACAATGAGCTTGGCTTTCGGGTTTGCGGAAATCGCCCGGCGTGGCGGTGTAGAGACCTCGGTCGCGAGGTTCCAGCAGTGGGCCACTGATCCGGATTCGCCAATTCGGGCCATCCGGCATCAACCCGAGCGCGAAGGGGAATTCGACGCGATTCCCGAAAGCATCGCGCCGCCGCTGCGGCAGGCCCTCGAAGCGCGCGGCGTCGCGCGGCTCTACACGCATCAGGCTGAATCGTTCGACCTTTGCGCCGCCGGCAAGAACGTAGTGGTAGTCACGCCCACGGCGAGCGGCAAAACGCTGTGCTACAACCTGCCCGTGCTCCATCGCCTGATGGAAGATCCGGGCGCGCGGGCCATGTATCTGTTCCCAACCAAGGCCCTGGCTGAGGACCAGTTGCACGAATTTCAAGCCGCCGTCGACGCGATGGGTTCGCCCATTCGCGCCTTCACCTACGACGGCGATACACCACAGGATGCGCGCCGGGCGATTCGCGAGCGCGCCAACGTGGTGCTGACCAATCCGGATATGCTCCACAGCGGCATCCTGCCGCACCACACCAAGTGGGCCAAGTGCTTCGAGAACCTGCGCTACATCGTGATCGATGAGCTGCACTACTATCGCGGCGTCTATGGCAGCCATCTGGCGAACGTCCTGAGGCGGCTGAAGCGAATTTGTGAGTTCTATGGTTCGAAGCCGCAATTCATATGCTGCTCGGCGACCATCGCGAACCCGAAAGAGCTTGCGGAGGCGATCACCGAATCGCCGTTCGAGCTGGTGGATCGCAACGGCGCGCCGAGCGGCGAGAAATACTTCGTCTTCTACAACCCGCCGGTGGTGAACCGGCAACTTGGGATCCGCCGCAGCTACCTGCATGAGACACGGCGGATCGCGGTCGAGTTCATCGAACGTCATCAACAAACGCTGGTCTTCGCAAACAGTCGCCTGGCCACCGAGGTCTTGCTGAAGTATCTGCGCGATGCCTGCGAGCGAGGGCCGCTACCCGGCGACACGGTCCGCGGTTATCGCGGCGGCTATCTGCCGCGCGAGCGCCGCGAGATCGAGCGTAAGCTGCGCGATGGCGAGATCCGGGCGGTGGTAGCGACCAATGCGCTCGAGTTGGGCATCGACATCGGATCGCTGGACGCGGTGGTGATGGCCGGCTACCCGGGTTCCATCGCCTCGGCTTGGCAGCGCGCCGGACGCGCCGGCCGCAGGCAAACAACTTCGCTCGCTGTGATGGTGGCCTCCAGCGCGCCCTTGGATCAATATGTGGTGGAGCACCCGGACTACTTCTTCGACCGCTCGCCCGAGCACGCGCAGATCAACGCCGACAACCTGGAGATCCTGATCAGCCACTTGAAGTGCGCCGCTTTCGAGCTGCCCATTCGCGATGGAGAGAAATTCGGGCCGCACGATACTACAGAGCTATGCCGCTTCCTGGCCGAAGACGCGGGTCTGCTGCATCATTCGGCGGGCTGCTGGCATTGGACTTCCGACACCTATCCCGCCGACGCGGTCAGCCTGCGCGCCGTGTCGAGCGACAACTTCGTCGTAGTGGACATCACCGCGGAGCATCAGGTGATCGCCGAAGTGTCTTTTTCGATGGCGCTCGAAACACTGCACGAAAAGGCCATCTATCTCCATGAGGCGCGGCAATACCAAGTGGAGAGGTTCGACTACGAGGGCCGGAAGGCTTACGTGCGGCGTGTGGATAGCGATTACTTTACCGACGCCATCGACTACACGCAGGTGAAGGAACTGGAAGAGTTCGAATCGCGCGAAGTGAACGGCGCGCGGGCCGCGTACGGCGACGTGCGGGTGAATACTCAAGTGGTGGGGTTCAAAAAGATCCGGTTCTATACGCTCGAGAATGTCGGCGCAGGCCACCTGTCGATGCCCGAGCAGGAAATGCACACCACGTCGTTCTGGGTCCATTTCCCCGAAGCCTTCCTGGCGCGGTTTCCGGATCTAACGCCAAACGAAAAACAGAACGGCCTCACCGGACTGGCGAATGTGCTGCGCACGGTGGCATCGTTATTGCTAATGTGCGATCCGCGCGACTTGGGGATCGCCATCGCCGAGGACATTTCCAAAGGCTCGCCCAGCTTCGAACCCGATCTGTTTCTGTTCGACAGCTACCCCGGCGGCATCGGACAAAGCCAGCCGTTGTTCAAGTTGACAGACAAACTGCTGTCGGGCGCGATGGACGTGTTGAAATCATGCGCCTGCGACGCGGGATGTCCAGCCTGCGTCGGGCCCATCGGCGAAGTGGGCGAGCGGGGCAAGGAAGCCGCGCTGCGGATCTTAAGCGAGTTAGCCGGCGGCTTGCGCAGCGCGTGAGAACTCGCTGCTGCGGTTAGCGGTCAAAACCTCCACCGTATAGCTCTCGTACCATTTCAAGCGGCCCAGGCGCTGCGCCTCCAGGTGGCGGGGATTGGTGGCCCACGCCCGCAGCGATTCTTCATCGCGGAAGCGTACGACGCTCAATCGCTCGCCGTCGTCGGCGAGGAACGCCTTGATGTCGATGAATCCCGGATTCTCATGAACCAGCGCCTTCATCTCCGCCAGCCACTGTGCGTAATCTTCTCCTACATCGGCCACCAACCGGGAACGAAACAGAACGACAATCATCACCACCCCCTGGAACCAGTGGACACCATTTCTCGCTGGTGTGCAGCCTGCAGAAATCCCATCGCCAGGGGATGCGGAGATCCGGGCATCGACCGTGGAACGAATAGTGTCGCGAGGAAGTAAGGATGGCCGGGCAACTCCACGACACGCGGTTCGTTCGCGTCGTCCCAACCGCTGATGCGCAAATCGCCAAGCTGATTCCGGTACTCGGGATTCACACCGAAGGTGCAATAGTAACGCTCGACTATATCGGTGGTTCCGTAGGTATTCGCCGCCAGCGATCCCGGCGATAAGGTGATGGGCAGTTCCGCTCCGGCGGGCGAGCAGCTCAACCTGGTTAGAATCTGCCGCGACCCGGCCGGCGGATCGTACTCGGCATGAACGGCATTCGAAAATCCAAGCACGTTGCGCGCGTATTCCAGAACCACGTGCTGAAAGCCGCCGCACGCGCCGCCGAGCGGGACTCGGTTCTCGCGGGCAAAGCGGATCGCGGCCAGCGCGCCGTCCAGGCTGCGATACGGACTGCCGGGCGCGATCCACAGCCCGGCACAATTTTGAAGCGCTTGTTCCGTCACTTGATCCGTGGAAAGCCAGTGCGGGTCGATATCGATGCGTGAATCTTCGGCCGCGTGTGCAAACATATCGTCCGTGATGAGGTGCGGCTCGAAGCCGGGATTGCGGTCGCCTACGATTCCAATGCGAAGTCTCATGTGGGTAGAATAAGGCGTCCGGCTGCATTAGACAAATGAATGTAATTGATGTAAACCATGAGAGTTGATGATGTATCCATTGCGTCGTTGCGCGTGCTGGTAGCGATCGTCGATACCGGCAGCTTCACCCGGGCGGCAGAGCGGTTCGGCATGACGCAATCGGGCGTCAGTCAGGCCGTGCACTCGCTCGAGAAATCGCTAAACGGCAGCGTTCTGCTCAATCGCGGAAGAAGCGGAATCAGTCTCACGGCGCTAGGCGAGAAAGTGCTCTCACACGCACGCCAGATGCTCGGCCACGTGGAATGTATCCGGCAGGAGGTCTCCGCGGCGGCCGGTGTGCGTACCGGAAAACTGCGGATCGCGAGCGTCACCAGCGCGGCAGTTCGCTTGCTCCCCGGCCTGATTCGTACCTTCCAGCACCAATATCCGAAGATCGAGATCGTGCTGGTGGAGGGAACCGACCAGGAGGTTCGGGAGTGGGTGCTGGCCGGGATTGTGGAGGTCGGCTTCGCAGCGCTGCCCCAGAAGGGACTGAAGTCCAGAGTCGTGGCCAGCGACGAGGTGCTCTTAATCGTCCCCAAGGGCCACCGGCTGGCGGGACGAACTTCTGTCCGGCTCTCAGAGATCCGCGATGAACCGTTCCTGATGTCCAAGGCAGGCTGCGAGCCGATGATCCGGGCCTTGTTTCGGACGGCGGGCATCGCCCCACGTGTAGCGCTGGAGGTCCGGGAAGTTCCCACGCTGCTCGCTCTTGTGCGGGAAGGCGTGGGGCTCAGCTTGGTGCCCGAACTCGCCATCCCTCCCGATGCGCGCGGCTTGTCTCGTGTTTCCCTGGAGCCCCGGAGCGTCCGGCGTCTGGGCATGATGGTGGTGCCGGAAGCCCCGCGCAGTCCCGCACTGAGCGCATTTCTCGGAATGGCCCCGGCTAGATAGCGCTCTCTTGCCGCGCGAATACCAAGCCGGTCATCTTCTTGTCGTCCGTGACCAAGCGTGATTCGCTGGCAATCAAAGAGTACTGCTGGGCCGCCATGGCATCGATCAATTGATCGGGAGGAACAAGGTTGGGGCGGACCTGCTGGAAGATGCTCATGGATCCGACTGGCGGGCGGACGCGCGCGCTGCCGGGCGGATTCTCTTGAATGACTATGTAACAACGCTCCGCCTGCAACCGGCCGAGCGATGCCACTCCCTTTCGCCAGTCGATGTGTTCCAACACCAGCACGACAACGACGCCTCCCCAGGGCGGTTGCAGCCTGGTGTCTTCCAAGTCGTCGATGGCTGTTTGGTAGGAATCGCAGCCAAGACGGACCAAGCGTTTTTCCAGACGGTCGAGAAACCCGCGGTTAATGTCGGTGAACGTCGGCCGATAGGGTTCAAGAAAACCAGTTCCCGAATAGTCCAGGATCTGTCCCGTGCCCATGCCGGCAAACAACAGGCGTGGGTTCGCAGGAGGCCAACTCTCCACCATGTGCCGCACCAGCTCGCCATTGGCTTGAGCCTGGCCAGCGGCCGCCATGTGGGCTTCGTAATCGTCAGCGGAGACAAAATCCGTCCACGCTTGCCGAAGAGTCCGCGGAGAATCGTCCACCAGTCAGCGAACGAATTCGTAGCGTTCGAGTGTGGCCGCCACTTCCGCCTGCGCGGCGAAACGGACCACTTTGCCGACGCACCGGATGCGTACCTGGACCCCGGCCGAGGAGGAGGTCGGAAGAGTGATGAGATATTCGAGGGGTTCACCGATTCGCAAGGTGACGTCGGACTGGAATAACACTCCGCTGGAACTCAGGTTCTTCGTTTCCCCATGACGCAACTGGGGTTGAGAACCACCGCGAATCAGCTCGAGCGGCAGCTTGAGATCAAATCGTTGAGCTTTGCGCTGTTCCATTTAGCCTTCGTCTAAGACTAGTCTGACGAGCGCGTAAGGTCAATAGGGGATGCGCCCACTAGTACGGTCTAGAGTTCCAGTACTCTATCGGAAACAAATGGCAGTGGCTGGTAGCCGGTGAGCCGACGTATGGGAAAATGGGAGCACTCGTCTCTATGAAGGAGCTAAAGCTGGAAGAGCAATTGGAAAAGATGCGGCAGGACTGGGACCAGCGCGCCCTGGAAAATGCCCGCCACTATGTAAACACCGCGAACACGGAGTGGACCGATGAGGAGTTCTTTGCCTCCGGTGAGAGGACGGTGTCGGAGGAGATCCTCACCGACATGGGAAACATCTGCCAGGGCAAGGCGCCGGGCGAGATGAAGGTTCTGGAGATCGGCTGTGGGGCCGGCCGGGTGACCCGGGCGCTGGCCAAGCTCTTCGGGCAGGTGCATGCCGTGGACGTCAGCGGCGAGATGGTCCGGTTGGCGCGGGAGGCGCTAAAGGATTACCCCCACGCTTTCGTTTACCAAAACAACGGGAAGGATCTCACGGTAGTACCGGAACTGCAATTCGATTTCGCTTTTTCTTCCATCGTCTTTCAGCATATTCCTAGCCGGGAGATCATAGAGAATTACGTGCGGGAGGTACACCGTCTGCTGCGTCCCGGCGCGCTGTTTAAGTTTCAGGTGCAGGGGGACAGCACTATTGAAACGCAACCGGACGACACCTGGCTGGGTGCCGCGTTTTCCGAACGGCAGGCGTCGGACATGGCGTTTCGCTGCGGGTTTGAGCCGCGATACCGGCATGGGGCGGGCGAGCAATATTTTTGGCTATGGTTCTTTAACCGTTAGCCCTGGCTTGGGCCCGCGGCAGCGGCTTCAAGCGCATTTGCGGCTGCCTTGCGGGCTTCCCAGTATTTCGACATTCGCCTGGAAACTTCCAACCGCTCCTGGGGGCTCATGCTCTTCCGGCCACGCCGGCCACGCGAGTTGACTAACAACCCACCTCTGAGTTGTGCTTCCAGCGCAGCTATAGTAACATCCAGGCGCTTCTTTTCTTCGTAGAGTTCGTGTAGCGCTTTGTTGACATCCATCGAGGCGGTCCAATCTCAATTGTTTTGGGGACGCCCTATAGTAAAACGATTGTGGGTAGAAATCCAGTCCTTTTTTATAATATTAGCTAGCCGCTTAAGGGATCAGACAGGCCACTGCCGGCTCCAGAGTAAGTGGAGGTAGGTAACTAAGGTTTACGATGTAACCGCTACTAACAACACGAGGACAAGCCTCAGGACCACGGCGTTCCAAGGGAGCCGCCTTCCATCACACCGTACGACCAGGAGATAACTAAGGCAACCCCGAAAAAGTATAGCACGCACACGGGTACGGCGACTAACATCAGATTGACGTAGTCGGGCTGGGGGCCTTGGGGTGAGGACGGCCACGTGCAGCAGAGTGAGCAGGAAGATCAGCACCGGAAGCGCGCAGACCAACCAGGCGCGGAGCTCACGTTGCAGAACAGGTTGAAATAGTCGCTGATGGAAGTCACCGGCTGCACACCGTTGCCGATGGCGACGCCCAGCAGGAACTCCAAACCAAATCGGGATGCCAGGAAGTAAGCGAACAGGCCTCCAACCAGGGGCACGGCCCATCGCCACTCACGCTTGTACAGCCCCGGCGAGACGAAGGACCAGAGTTGGTAGACGATCCAGGGGGCGGAGCAAAGCAGCGGTAGCTCTACCCAAATCACGGTGAAGGCCTGCATCGGCGTGTGAACCGCAAGCTTCGGCGGACTTACGCCCAAGTGCTGCAATGCTTCCGTTACGGGTGCTTTGATGACGTCCCAAAGTTGGCCTGCGAACGACAAGCTGAGGGCGAACGCTGCCGCGAGTCCATAAAGGGCTTTGACGATGCGCGATCGAAGCTCTTCCAGGTGCTCCATCAAGGACATGCTGAGCATGCCCGGTTCCTCCGCGCCGACTAATACATTCTCGTCACCCATAGCAAGTTATCCCTCAAGGTTCCGAAGAATCGGCGCCCTTTGTTGTGGGTACGCTTACCGTGGATGAAATTTGCCGAGTTGGGTGGACGGGATTCGCATATGAACTTAGCGAGTCACGTACGGCCACGAGCGGTGGACGTGTAAGTGGAAGAAGCTGAATCCGAAATAGATGGCGGCCACAATCAGCGCGACACCGACGATGATAGCGACGACAGTCTTCCACGGGAATTTCTTGCCTTCGCGCTTCAGGACTATCTGAAAGGCGAAGAAGATCCCGACAAAGTACAGCGCACACATGGGGATGGCAAACAGCATCAAGTTGAACACGTCCGGAGTTGGCGTAATGATGGCGGCGATGATGACGATGGCCAGGATGGCGTAGCGCGAGTGGCGCAGCAGGAAGCGGGGCGATAGGATCCGCAACAGCGTGAGCAGGAAGATCAGGACCGGCAGTTCAAAAACCAGGCCCACGCCGAGCGTCACGTTCACGAACAGGTCGAAATACTCCGTAATCGACACCACCGGCTGCACGTTGTTGCTCATGCCGATGCCCAGCAGGAATTCCAGACCGAACCGGAAGGCCAGAAAATAGGCGAACAGGCCGCCGCTGATGAACAGCCCGGCGGTGAGCAGCACGAAGGGCAAAGCCCAGCGGCGTTCGCGCTTATAGAGTCCGGGCGAGATGAAAGCCCAGAGTTGGTAGACGATCCAAGGCGAGGCCAGAAAGACGGAGCAAAGCAGCGGCAGTTGTACCCAGATGATGGAAAAACTCTCCATCGGCGTGAGTTGCGCCAGCCTGGGCGGATTCACACCCAGGTGCTTCAGCGCTTCCACGGCTGGATCGCTGATGATGTCCCAGAGTTTCCCGGCGAAAACCAGGCTGAAAACAAAAGCGGTTACCAGGCCGTAGAGCGCTTTGATGATGCGCGAACGCAGCTCCTCCAGGTGCTCCATGAAGGACATGCGCAGCATGCCCTCTTCTTCTTCGTCCTCCGGATCGGCTGGTGGGGAAGGCGGAGGGGGCGGTGTTAACGCACCGCCGCCGGACTGAACCGCCAAGGCCGTGGACGTGGACGACTCGGGCGGAAGCTCGGAATAAGCAGCAGGAGGCGCATCCTCCGCCGGAAAAGGCGGACGATGGACCTCGTGGACCTCGGACAGTCCCTCACTTTGCGGAGGCGGCGCCCCCTGCTTTTCTTCGTCCATGCTTACTTCAGTCTCGCTAGCTGTTTACGGAATGCGATTCCGGCACGGCAGGCCCGCTCGCCGCATGTTCAGCCGGTGTTGCCGTGGCTGTGGTCCGCGGTACGGTACCATTGCCCGGTGTCTCATGAGACACGGGTGCTTCAGCGCCCAAAGGTGCGGGAACGCTTACAGTGGATGGATCTGCTGCAGTGGATGGGGTGGACTCGGCGCTATAAACGCCAGAATCGTGATAGGGGGAGTCGTATTCAGAAGTGTAGTGATTCTGAATCTCGTTCGTGTAGCTGCTGGTGATTTCCTTGATCGATTCGCTTTCCTTTTCCAACTCTCGCATGTGGCCGTCAAACGTGGCTTTGAGTTCGCTTTGTGCGCGGCGAAACTCAGTGATCGCTTTTCCGATCGTCTTGCCCAGCTCGGGTAATTTCTTAGGACCGAACAGGACAAGGGCGACCAGGAAGATAACGACCAATTCCTGTACACCGACGGGACCCATGGAACAACCTCCGCCCTTATGATAGCAAGGCGCGCATTCGCGGAGGTGGGGGGTGGGAAAGGCGTGCGCTTCGCGCTGGCAACTACCTACCTATTTCGGTGGTTACAGATATTGGCTGCCCTGCTACAATCGAGCAGCCATTTATGCCGAAGCCTTCCTGGACAATCGCGACACTCGCGTGGATCGCGGGTTCCTCCGTGATTGCGCAGACGGTGTCGGTTACCAACCCCGTCGCCGCCGTTCAGCAGATTGAGCAGTTCCTCAATCGCTGTCCGGCCAACGATCCGGCTTTCAGCACCATCCGGGGCGATTTCGATATTCGCTTGAACGGCGTCACGGTCACTAGTTTTCCCTGCACCGAACCTTATACCGGGATGGCGCATTCGCAGTTCACGCCGCAAACATTGCTGCTGCAGGCCTTGCGAATCGCTTACTACATGGACCAGGGACGTTCGAACTATCTGCCTTGGACGCCGTTACGCCTCTACGATTGGATGAAATCGAAGGTGGCCGGAATCGACATTATCACCGCCACGTCCAGCAGTTCATGCTGCGAGAACCTCGGCGGGAAGCAGTACATTTTCTATGGAGGCGCGCCGCGAGACGACCTCAACATCGCCTATTCGCTGACGCTCGACGGCGTGCTGGCCAATGTGGCGCTGTTGGCGCACGAGTCGCGGCATGTGGATGGCTTCCCGCACGTGAGCTGCTGCAATATCGCCAATGGCTGCGACCAGAATTACGACGAGAGCAACCTATCTCCCTACGGGATTCAATACTTTCTGCAACGGGCCTGGTTGGGCGGCAACATCAATCTCAGCCTTGCTTGCCTGGACCAGTCCGGCCTTCCGGGCGCAGTTGGCGTGATTTCCGTTTCGGATGCGAATATATACGTCTCGCGGTTTTGCGGAACCAAGCCGGCGGCGCTCCCAGCGGACGCAGTGGTTGGCGGTAAGTGCATTCCAGGAGCGTACCCGTTGATCAGCCCGGGCGGCATCGGCAGTGTGGCGAATTTCCAGACCACTGCAGTGACATTAGGGGGGATCATTGGAGTTTTCGGACCCAACCTTTCTGCGGGCACCGACTCAGCCAGCGCCGTTCCGTTGCCGCCGGCTATCGACGACACGTCGCTTTCCATCAATGGCGCCCGCGCGCCGCTGTTCTATGTGAGCCCTACACAAATCAACGCTCAGGTGCCTTACGAGACCACGTCAGGCCTCGCGCAATTTACGGTTACGGCGAGCGGCAACCTGGGATTCCGGCGTTATGCCAAGGTAAACGCTTCCGCTCCCAGCTTCTTCATCACCGCGGACGGCCAGGCCATCGCGCAGAACCAGGATTTCTCGCTCAATACTCCCTCCAACCCGGCGCAGGCCGGCAGCTATGTCACCGTTTATTTCACCGGACAAGGGGCGTCCAGCAACCAGGTGCCGACGGGTGCAGCCGCTCCGCTCAGTCCGCTGTCGCGCCCAAATGCCGGGGTAAACGTAACGGTCGGAGGCATCCGCGGGACGGTCGCCTTCATTGGCTTGACTCCGACTTTTGTGGGCTTGTCGCAATTGAACCTGCAACTCAGCACAGACACGCCCGCAGGCAACGACACCATTACGTTGACCATCGGCACTTCAGCAACGTCGGCTAAGCTGGCAGTAACGAAGTAGGTGCACCGGCTTTCGATAGAATAGACGACGTGATGAAATCATTCTTCCTCGCTCCGATTTTGGCGCTGCCCCTGCTGGCGCAGCCGGTGCCGGACAAGATCGATGTCAACATCGATGGCAAACCGTTTGCGACGTTTAACAGCGGCACCGATGCCTGGAAACCTTTCCTGGCGCCTCTACGATCCGCCTCTGGCAAGATCGTCACTCGCCATTTTCCGATGGAGAAGGTAGAGGGCGAGAGCAAAGACCATCCGCATCACCGCGGCTTGTGGTTTTCCTATGACGACGTGAATGGTGTCAAGTTTTGGGAGAACGATCCGTCCTACACCAGGCCGAACATCGGAAAGATCGTGGTGAAGCGGGCGGCCTTGAAAGACGGAGCAGGATCGAAAACGATCAACGCGGTCTTCGATTGGAACGATCCGAGCGGCAAGACGCTGCTGGGGGAAAGCCGCACCATGACCTTCTCCGGAGATTCTTCGACGCGAACCATCGACTTCGATATCACGCTGACGGCTTCGGACAAGGTGGTGTTCGGCGACACCAAGGAAGGCGCATTCGCTATCCGGCTGGCCGATGCATTAACCGAGAAGAAGGGCACGGGAAAGATGGTGAACGCGGAGGGTAACGTAGGGATGAAGGACGTCTGGGGCAAGCGTTCGAACTGGGTGGATTATTCGGGCGCCATCGACGGCGAGAAGCTTGGCGTGGCGATGTTCGATCATCCGGCAAACCCGGGGCATCCGGTGCGCTGGCATGCGCGCGACTACGGGCTGTTCGCGCTGAATCCTTGGGGGCAGCACGCATTCGATCCCAAGGTGGAGGAATCGCATATGACGCTGGCGCCCGGCGGATCGCTGCATTACCGGTGGCGTGTGTTGATTCATGCTGGCGACACGGAGAGCGCGCACATTGCGGATTTGTACCAGAAGTACGCGAAGTAGCAACTAAGCGGCGACTGAAAGGCAAAGCGGACACGCTTGGGATCTGCAATGAAATAACCTGTCCAACCGCTCCTTACCGAGCCGTGACCGTAAGGGAGCGGACTTGCCTCACTGGA
This sequence comes from Bryobacteraceae bacterium, assembly GCA_035632375.1. Taxonomy (GTDB): domain Bacteria; phylum Acidobacteriota; class Terriglobia; order Bryobacterales; family Bryobacteraceae; genus Palsa-89. Next base: position 32,148 of record DASQGY010000165.1, read on the forward strand.
CACGTTATTCCTTGACAGGCACTTAGTGCGAAGACCCCGCCTGCGTTCACACGAGTGTGAACGCGGCACGCACGAGTGCGTGCGCCACAATTCGTCGCCAGCGGCCAGCACACTAGATAGTCACGGTTGCGCCGCCGTTTAGGATCGATTGGCGGGCGGCTTCGATCAGTCGCTCGTTGTAGCGGCTGTTGGCGGGCGTCGCGGCGATTCCTTCTTCGTCGATCTGGCGAATGGCCTGCTGCCGGTCTGGCGCGCTTTCCACTCGCAGACAACAACGCAGCAGGTATTCGATGGACCGGTAGCCATAGCCAACGGGCGTTAGTCCGCCGCTTCCTAGGTCGACGTATTGGAAATAATCGGGGCTGGGTTCGGCGTAGACGGCGCTCTCAGCGTAGACGTATTCCAGGCCGCGGTACTGATCCGAGTGGCGCAACAGCCCGCCGTTGTCGTGCCCGGCGCAGTAGAGCGTCAAGCCTTGCATGTTGGTGCCGGGCGCCTGGTCCGGACAGCCGAGCGAGTTTTGAACGTTCAGGCACGCGCCGTTGCTCCAGATGACGCGCGCGTCGGTCCAGAGAAAACCTTCGCGGCCATTCGGGTACCGATCCTTGATCCCGTATACGCTGACAGACACCGGAATCAAGCCGGTGATGAAATGCACGAGGTCGACGTAGTGGCAGCCGATGTAGGTGAAGGCGTCGGAGTTTTCAGTGGTGCACCAGTTCTGAAAATTGGAGTGGCGATAGTACCATTTCTCCATCAGGCAGGCCGTGCCTAAGCGAAACTCGCCGAAATCGCCGGCGCGGTACTTGCGGCGGGCCATCAGGCTGCGATCGTCAAAGCGTTTGTGGTACTCGATGCCGACGAACAGGCCGCGGCGGAATGCTTCCTGAGCGATCACCTCGGCTTCCGCGGCTTTCAGTACTAGAGGCTTCACTGCAAGCACGTGCTGATCGGCTTCGAGCGCGGCCATGATGGCGTCGAAGTGCAGGTGATCGGGGATCGCGATCACTACCAAGTTGTGAGGCGGCGTTCGAGCGATGGCTTCGCGGTACGGCTCGGTAGTCGAGAGAAAGCTGTGGCCGGGAAACGCCGGCTGAATGGTCTCGGAAGCGGCGAGCCCGTCGAGAGTGCTTTCGTGCCGCGCACACACGGCGATCTGCTCCACCATGCCGAGCCGCTGCAGTTGATAAAACGACGGCAGGATCTGATCGTGCGTGATCATGCCGCCGCCGATGATGGTTACTTGCATTGCGCTTCAAACGCCTCTTCCAGGACCGCGGTACTCTCGAGGATCGCCTCTTCGGTAATCACCAGCGGCGGACAGATCTTCACCGTCGCGCCGCCGAACCCGACCGGCGCGAACATCAGCACGCCTTTCTCAAAACAGATTCGCACGACCTCCCAAGCCAGATTGTCGTCGGGAGTGGTTGTTCCGGGGACGACGCACGAGAGTCCGGCGACTAGCCCCCGTCCCTGCACTGCGCCAATCTGTGGGAAGCGGCTCTGCATCTCGCGAAGACGCCGGTGCATCACGTGGCCCACTTTGCAGGCGTTGGCCGCCAGGTTCTCGTTCACTACCAGATCGATGGATGCCAGCCCGGCGGCGCAGCACACGGGATTGCCGGTGTGCGTCGACGTCATGGTACCGATGGGCTGCGAATCCATGATATCGGCTCTTCCCGCGACGGCGGCAAGTGGAAGCGAACTCGAAATTCCCTTGCCGAACAGCGCGAGGTCCGGCACGATGCCGTAGTGCTCGAAACCCCACATCGTGCCGGTTCTTCCGAAACCGGCTTGCACTTCGTCCAGCACCAGCAGCGCTTGATGACGGTCGCACCAGTGGCGCAGGGATCGCACGAAATCGGCGGGAGCGAACGCGGCGCTGGCGCCTTGATAGGTCTCAATCACTACTGCCGCGACATTGCGTGGATCGACATCCTGCTCATATAGGTACCGCTCGAAATGAGCGAAGGAGGTGTCTGGCGTGCGAAACCCATCGGGAAAAGGTCCTTGCACGAATCCTGGATCCAGGTTACCGATCCATTCCTTGAGCGCCGGAATGCCGCCCACCTGCTGCGCACCTAACGTCCGGCCATGAAACGCATCGCTGAAAGAGACGATGACATTTTTCGCGCCTCCAGCAACCTTCGCGCCGTGCGCGCGGCCGAGCTTGATGGCGCACTCGACGGCTTCGGAGCCCGTGGTCAGCAGGAAGACTTTTTCCAGCGGTGCGGGCAGCAGTCCGGCAAGGCGTTCGACTAGGCGCGACCGGATTTCGCTCGCGAAACCGTACGTGGTAAGCAGGCCGGTAGAGGCTTGCGCGACGATAGCGTTGACGATCTCGCGGCGGCCATGACCTGCGTTGGTGATGAGCACCCCAGACGACCAGTCGATCCAGCAATTGCCGTAGGCGTCGCGCACCTGAAAACCTTCGGCGCGATCCCACACCACCGGCGGCTGCCCGCGCATGGCCAGCGGTTCGTAGCGATGCAGCTTCTCGATCACCGGCAACGATTCCGGCACTGGAAGCCTGGTGGCGATGCGGCGCAGCGGCGTCTCGACGAGGGGAACCTGCTGGGGCGTCAGGGGAAACTCGCGGGCCATGCCGCTATTCTCGCATCGTTAGGAGCCTTTGGGCCTGAGAAAACCTCCCGCGCCAGCCTACTAAACTCATCATGGGAAAGAAAACACAAGCCCTCGTGAGAAAAGCACCAGCCGTGATGATGGCATCCGTCGAGAAGCACATCTTGATTATTCGCGGCCAGAAGGTGATGCTTGACGCAGACCTCGCTCAACTCTATCAGGTGCCCACTTACCGATTGAATGAAGCAGTGAAGAGGAACCTGCGACGTTTCCCAGGTGATTTCATGTTTCAGCTCAACCGCCAAGAAATGAATTCTTTGACATCGCAATTTGCGATGTCAAACGAAGGCCGTGGCGGCAGGCGGACGCTACCCTACGCATTCACC
>DASQGY010000166.1:0-30854 GCA_035632375.1 Bryobacteraceae bacterium
CGAATTGCTGTCGGAATTGATGTACACCACAGCTTTTCGCGCCAGTTCATCCTGATGCTTCTCGGCCCATTCGGTGGAGCCGAGCAATCCGAATTCTTCCCCGTCCCACAGCGCGAGCACAATGGTGCGCTTCGGTTGCCAGCCTTGTTTGCGTAGCGTGGACAGTGTTCGGGCGGTTTCAAGCAACGCCGACGCGCCGCTGAGCGGATCGTTCGCGCCGTTCACCCAGGCGTCATGATGATTGCCGTAGATGATCCACTCGTCAGGATAAGTGCTGCCGGGAATCATGGCGATCACATCGTGCAGCGGGCGCGTGGAGTTGTCGAAATCGAGCTTGAAGTGCGCGGTGGCGGGGCCGGGTCCAATGTGATAAGTGAAGCCTAGCGCGCCGCGCCAGTTTTCCGGTGCAACGGGCCCGGCGAGATTTTTGAGCAGCGGCGTAGCATCGGCATATGAAATCGGCATCACCGGAATCTTCATCAGCACTTTCGATTCTGAAATCGCCAGCCGCTTGGAGCCGGGCTCGGAAGCCCAACCGGGCGACAGAGGATCGCCGACATAAACCGGCATGTCCATCACGCTGCCGCGCTGCACGCCATCGGGCGGACGCATTGGACCTTGCGGGTAAACGTCGCCTTGATAATAACCGTCGTCGCGCGGGTCGGAATAAATCAGACAACCGACCGCGCCGTGCTCATACGCGACCTTGGGCTTGGTGCCGCGCCAGCTCCGGCCATAGCGCGCGATCACGATTTTGCCTTTGACGTCGATGCCGTGCTTGGCCAGATAATCGTAGTCTTCCGGAATGCCGTAGTTCACATAGACCAGTGGGGCGGTGACGTCGCCCGAACCGGAATAGGCGTTGTAAGTCGGCAGTTGCGTGGGATTCGAAGAATACTGATCCTGCGCGAGGGCCGGCTCCTTGAGCGCCGCGCGAAACTTCACTGGGCTGACCATTTCGAGCGTGCGGGATGTCGGATACGGCAGCAAGGCTTCAAAGTTTTCGATGTGAGCATCCAACCCGAATTCCTTGAACAAGCCGAGCGCGTATTCCGCTACCGCGGCCGAGGCCGGCGATCCGGCGTGATGCGGCACTTTGGCCATGCGCTCCAGGTAGATCTTTTCGCGGCTCGCCTGCGGAAGAGCCAGGGCCTTTTGTTCCAGCTCGTGCTCAGCGGCCCATTGACTCTGCGGATAGCCGCGAATAGGTTCTTGCGCGGCGAGCGTTGCCGCGGTGGCAAGTAAGGCAATGATAGTTCTCATCAGATGGTTGCTGCCGATTTGGGATTGCTTCCGGATTTCAGGAAAGTCGCGAACTCTTCGGTGTTCTTAGTGAGGCCGGGGAAAGTGGCGATCGTTTTTTCGTCGGGATCGAGGATCGCGTAGAAAGGCAGGGCGACGGTGCCGAAGCGCTTTTCTTCGAGCTGCTGATTCTCTTCGGAGGCTTGATCGGTGCCGTCGGTGAAAAGATCGAGCAGGACGAAGTCCTTCAGCAAGCCCGCGATTTCGGGGCGCGGAAACATGTTCTGCTTCATCCAGTGGCAATTGGTGCAGGCGTGGCCGGTGAAGTTGACGAACACCAGCTTGTTTTCCTGGCGGGCCTTGGCCAGCGCTTCCTTGTACTGATCTTTCATCCAGACCGGCGCGGCGCTGCCGCCTCCACCGCCCGGGCTTAGCGACGCCGTCTTCGCCTGAACCGGAATCAAGGCGTCGATGTCGCCCAGAGAGTAACCGAATAAGCCAGGGACCAGGCTGAGCGAAAAGATCAGGAACAACGCGCCGATCAACATTCTTCCGATGCCCAGGTGCTCTTCGGGATCGATCCCTTCCAGTCGCAGAAATCCGAGCAGGTACAGGCCGGCGAGCGAAAACAAAACCACCCAGCAAGCGACGAACATCTCGTGTGAGATCAAATTGGTTTGCAAAACCTGATCGGCGGTGCTCAAGTATTTCACCGAAACCGCGAGCACGATGAAACCGAGCACCACTTTCACCCGCATCAGCCAGCCCCCGCTCTTGGGCAGCTTTTGCAGGAACGAGGGAAAGAGCGCGAGTACAAAAAACGGCAGCGCGAGTCCGGTGGCGAAGGAGGCCATGCCGAGCACCGGCTGGAGTCCGCTGGTCTGAACTGAGGCGACCAGCAGCGGTCCGACAACCGGGCCGATGCAGGCGAACGAGGTCAGCGTGAAAGTCAGACCCATGATCAGCGTGCCCAGGTAGCCGCCGCCTTCGGAGGCCTGATTCAGTTTGGTGAGCAGACTGGAGGGCAGCGTCAATTCAAAAGCGCCCAGCAAGCTGAAGCCGAACACAATGAACACCATTGCAATGAATCCGTTCACCCATGGACTGTTGCCGAGTTGCACAACTCCGAACGGCCCGGCGATAGCTTTGGTTAACAGGCCGAGCCCGGTGAAGAACACGATGATCCCGAGGCAGAAAATCACCGCGTGAAAAACACCACCGCGCCCGGTGCCGGACTGCCGGTTGACGAAATAGGAGACCGTGAACGGAATCATCGGAAAGACACAGGGAGTGAAGATGGCTGCCAGTCCACCGCCAAAGGCAAGCAGGAAGAATCCGAATCCGGTGGATTGCGGCGCCGTTGCGGGCTTCGCGGGTGCGGTCTCGGAGGTGGTAGGGGCGGGTGGCGCTTTCTTGAACTCGGTATAGCCGGCGGGGATAGCGATGACCTGCGCCTTCGCCGCCGGATCGATGGTGATGATAGCAGCCGCGGTTTTCTTCTTCGGCGGCAGGCACATGGTGTCGTTGCAGCATTGATACCGGACTTGCGCCGTCAGCTCGGCGTCGCCCGCAGGCGCGTCCTTCTTCAACTCGATCTCGATCAGGAAAACCACTTCTTCGCCGAACGTCTCCGTGTTGACGTTGAAGGTCGGATCCATTTTGACTACCGGCTTGGGCTGATAGACCTTGACGCCTGCCACCGCGGGGCTATCGGCCAATCCGACCGTGGTGGCAATCGGCGGGCGCGGCGTAGTCAGCGAGTAGAGGTGCCAGCCGAGCTCAATGGTGGCAGTGAGATGCCCGAGGATTTTCGATCCGGGCGGAGCGGATTTCGCGTCGAACGTAAGCTTCCACTGCACCGGATCCTGCGCTCCGAACAGCGCAGACAGTACCAGAAAAAATCCCGCCAGGAACCGAACCATATCAATCTGCCTTGGCCGCGACACTGGCCGCGTGGCTGTTGCGCAATTCCGCCTCAATGCGCTCGTTGATGTTCTCCCCAGCCAGCTCCGCCGCCACGCGGATGGCATTCTTGATCGCATTCGCGTTGGACCGGCCGTGGGTAATAATGCAGACGCCTTTCACCCCCAGCAGCGGCGCTCCGCCGTGCTCGGAATAATCCAGGCGCTTCTTGAAATCCTGAAACGCGGCGCGAGAGAGCACGTAGCCGATCTTGCGAGTGATGGTGGCTTCCAGCGACTCGCGCAGCATCTGGTAGATCATGTCCACCAGCCCCTCGCCGACCTTTAACGCCACGTTGCCGATGAATCCATCGCACACGATTACGTCGGTTTCGCCGGCGAAAATGTCGCTGCCTTCCACGTTGCCGATGAAGTGGATGGGGAGCAATTTCAGCAACGGCGTGGCGGCGCGCGTCAGCTCGTTGCCTTTGTGCTCTTCCTCGCCGATGGATAGCAGCCCGACGCGCGGCCGATGCTTGCGAAAGGCCACGCGCGAGTAAATATCGCCCATAACCGCGAACTGCGCGAGCATGCGCGGCGAACAGTCGACGTTCGCGCCCACGTCGACCACTACCACCGGCGTACCCTTGAGCGATGGAAAAGCCGAGGCCAGCGCCGGCCGATCGACGCCCGGTAGCATGCCCTGCACCATTTTCGCGGTGGCCATCACCGCACCGGTATTGCCCGCCGACACCACGCCTTGCGCAACGCCGTCGCGCACCAGCCGGCAGGCTACTCGGATGGAGCTGTCGCGCTTGGTGCGAACCGCCTTGGCGGCGCTGTCCTCCATGGTGACCTGCTCGCTGGCATGCTGGATTTCGAGCGGCAGATCGCCGATGTCCTCATGTTGCGCGAGCTCTTTGCGCAGGACATCCTGCTTGCCCACCAGTATCACTTTGACGCCCAGCGTCCGGGCGGCGCGAATCGCCCCCTCTACTTCGGATTTCGGGGCGTGATCGCCGCCCATGGCGTCGAGCGCGATGGTGACCATGGAATAGTGAATATATCAGGTTTGAACGCGGCTACTCTTCAGCCACTTCAATCACCGCTCGGCCTTTGTAGTTGCCGCAGTGCGGGCAAGCGCGATGGGGCAGCTTCGGCTCATGGCAATTCGGGCACTCCGACATAGCGGGAGCTGGCAGTGAATCGTGCGCCCTGCGCGTCGAAGTGCGTCGTTTGGAATGGCGTCTTTTCGGATTAGGCATCTAAATTCCTTTAACTTGAAGTTTCTTGAGCGCCGACCAGCGGTCGTCGATGGGCTTCGGCTCGCATCCGCAATTCACCAGGTTGCGGTTTCCACCGCAAACCGGACAGATGCCCTGGCACTTCTCAGTACAGATCCGCTGCATCGGCATGGAAAGCAAAACAAACTCCCGCAAAACGTCTTTCAACTCGATCCCGCCTCCCTCATAGAAGGCGATCTCTGTCTCTCCCTCGTCGATCTCGACATCCTCCTCGAAGCCCACCCGATGGGCCGGACGATAGAACAGATCGAAATCCGAATCAATCGGAAAATCGGCCGGCTCCAGGCACCGGTCACAAGCCACGCGCATGCCGACGTTCAGGTGACCCTGAATCCGGATTTCCCCCAACGTATGGGCCAACAACTCGGCCATACCCTGCGTCGCGAGCGGCGTAGCCTGGCGAAGTCCTTCTTCGTATTGGATCTCGCCCGGAGCGAAGCTGACGTCGAAACGCAGCTTCTTTATTTCCAACTCCTTAACGCTGAAGAACACGCTGACCTCGCCGAACCGGGAGAGCTAAAAGATCAGTATAGCAGGGCGCTGGTTTCGGGCGGTATAGGTATTTGGAGACGGAGCCCTTAGGGGTGAGCCTGAGTCAAAACGGAGCCCGGGTACCATTGTGGCCGCTCGTTTTATGCGCGACGCTAGGTTCGGATGAGCCCGTCGGTCGCTGCATCGAAGGATCGCTCAGAACCTGATTGTGACCCTTTGGTTCAACACAAGGTTGCCACATTTCCCGTGGGCCTTTAAGCGCCTACGTCTGAAAAGCACAACAGAAAGCGAGAGATCCACCCGGTCAGGGTGAGAGTTATCCCTGGGAACCAGAACCTGTGTATATGTGGGAGATCGAATTCAAGAGCCCAGGGGACGAGTAGTGTCCAAAGTCGCGAATGCCGGCAGGAAGGGTGAGCGAGGCTTCAGTCTCCTGGTGATCGCGGCGCTGGGGACGGTCATGATCGGGATGCTGGGCCTAAGCTTCGACCTGGGGCGGATGTTCATCGTCAAGAACGAGTTACAGACGTTTGCAGACGCCAGCGCGATGGCCGCCTGCCGGCAGATGGACGGCACCAATACAGGACTTCTGGCCGCACACAACACGGCCACGGCAGGTCCGCTTGGTTCGGCCAAGCCGAACGGCTGGAACTTCGATGTCAATGCCATCGCCAATATTGCGGATACCTACTCCACCAGTTTCACTGGAACCTACGACAGTTACGCCACGGCGGCATCGGCGGCAACCAACAATTATCGTTTCATCAAGGTCACGGCAAACGCTACGTTGCCGCTTTACTTTTTGGCGGTAGTCCCCGGATTGCCCGTCCAGCAGCTTCTTCAGGCGGCGGCGACAGCAGGCCAGCAGGCGCAGTCGTCTGTTGGCAACGGTGGTTTGGAGCCGTTCTTGCCCGATGCACATAATAGTGCCGACACCCAGAATTTTGGATTCGTTCCAAACATGGAGTACACGCTCAAATGGGGCGGCGGCAACGGCCACGGTGCGGTGGGGGACACAACATGTACAGGCGACATTGGCTGGAGCGATCCGAATCCGGCGTCTCAGCATGGGTTTATCGACCTGGGGCAAGGAAATGGCAACAGCGCTTTGCGTAGCGTGATGGTTTATGGTGGCTATCCGAATGCGAATTCCTCACCCTCCTCGGTGTCTGTAGGGACGTCCATAGGCGGCGTCCCTGGTAACAGGGGTAGCTCGATCTTCTCCGCGTTAGCGGAGCGTTCGTATCAGGATCCGGACCAGAGCTCCCTGACCTGGGAGGATTACAAAAGGGCGGGAGTCGGTAACGGCCGCCGCGTAGTGACGGTTCCCGTTGGCGACCCCAGCTCGTGGACCGGCAACGGCAACGGAGCCGAGACCATCATTGGCTTCGCGAACTTTCTTCTGGACCCCGGATCCACCATCGCGGGCAGCTCCGGTCCGGTCTGCGCTACCTATATCGGTCCGGGGAGCCTGAACGGCGTGAGTGCCGGCGGATCGGACGGGACCAAGGTCTATTCAGTGATGTTGTATCAATAGGGACAAAAATGAGATCCACGAACAACAAATCGGAGCAAGGAAACGCCCTACTCGAATTCGCGCTCGGTTTCTCGCTTCTTTGGGCGTTGTTCGCGGGCATCTACCAGTTTGGCTATAGCTTCTACGTTTACAACGTGGTGCTGACATCGACAGCCAACGCGGCGCAACTCGGTTCGAAAATGACTTACGACATGGGCAACTCCGATCAGTTCACCGCTGCACTCACCAATATGGTGGTCTACGGAACCACGACGCCCGCGGCGGGGGCGGCACCCATCGTGCCGGGACTTTCCAGCGCGAACGTCAGCGTGAGCATAAACCCCAAGGATTCCGTGCCCACCGACATCACCATCACCATCAACAATTTCACGATCGATGCCGTGTTTACGAAATTCACATTTAATGGCAAGCCGCGGGCGACGACAGTCTACATGGGCCAGATCACTTGTTCGAATTGCTAGCACGAAAGAAGAAATGCCGTATGCCAGTTAGAGCGAAGCCGGCCGGTAGCCGTGGCAGCAGGAAGAAACAGCGGGGCGCGGCGTTAGTGGAAACGGCCCTGGTATTCATCGTCGTCATGTCCATGATTCTGTTTATCGTCGATATGGGCCGCATCCTGCTGGTGCAACAATTCATTGCCGAGCGGGCGCGGGTGGGCGTGCGTAATGCCGTGGTGAACAATTGGGACGAAGCCAAAGTGGCGAATTTCGTGGTGTACGGAAGCCCGACTGCTCCTGGGTCTGGCAACGACGACGATGGGCATGGACCCGGCCAGGGACAAGGAAGTCCGGTGGGTCTGTTGGGTTTGACGACATCTCAAGTGACGCTCACCAAAGTGGCGGACTCGGGCGTAGGCGACGCGCGCTATCAGGTGACGGTGCAAGGTGTCTCGCTGTTCACTTGGATCCCTTATATTGCCGGAAAGTACAACGCCCCGCCCATATCGGCCACAGCACCGGTCCAGAGCCTGGGCGCCACCAACTGATTTTTCCTTGAGCCCTGGCCTATTCCAACCGGAACGCCACAACCGAGTCGCCCATTTTGCTTTTCATCTTGCCGTGTCCGCCGGCGCAGATCACGATGTACTGATTGCCACCGGATTCGTAGGTCATGGGTGTGGATTGGGCGCTGGCCGGTAGTTCCACCTTCCAGATCTCCTTGCCGGTGTCGGCGTCGAAGGCACGGAGGTGCGGATCTTTCGCCGCCGCGTCAAAAATCAGTCCTCCCGCCGTCGCCATGGGTCCGCCGAAGCTGGGCGACCCAGCAGGCCAGCCATTCTCGAAAAAACCTAGCGGCGATTCCCAGCGCAATTTGCCAGTGTTGAGATCGAACGCCACCAGCGCGCCCCACGGCGGTGCGTTGCACGGCTGACCGTTGGGCGACACCAGCCAGTCGCGATGCATGGCGTACGGTGTGCCGCGCTGCCGGCCAAACTCGCCGCCCCAAGCCATCTCATTCGGATGCTGAAACGCCGCCTGCAATTCGTCGCGCGGAATCAGGCGTGCAACAGCGGCGACGCGATTGGTATTCGCCAACAGGATATTGCGCTGCGGGTCCCAGGCGGCGCTGCCCCAATTCACGCCCCCAATGTTCCCCGGAAACGAGATCGATCCCTGAATGCTGGGCGGAGTGAATAGCCCCTCATTGCGCAGCGATGCGATTTTGTCCTGGCACCATTTCTTCGCTTCAGGCGTCGATCCCCAGGCATCGGCGACGGTCAGCTTCTGCGGGACCATCGCGCTCCACGCCGGAATTGGCTGGCTGGGCGCCGCATCCTCGCCCGGAATATCGCTCTTCGGCACCGCGCGTTCTTCCACCGTCGAAAGTGGTTCACCCGTGAGGCGGTCGAGCACGAACAAATGCCCGATCTTGGTGGTGACCGCCACTGCCGGTTTGCCGCGATAGTCGATCAGGCTGGGCTGCGAGGGCACATCGAAATCCCACAGGTCGTGATGCGCCACCTGAAAGCCCCACACAAACGCGCCGGTGGATGCTTTCAGCGCGACAACCGAGTTGGCCCACTTGTTATCGCCGGGCCGCCCACCGCCGTAATAATCGGGACTTGCGCTGCCGGTTGGAATGAACACCAGGTCGCGCGCCGGATCGGCGGCCAGTGTCGACCAGGCATTCGCCGCGCCAGTGCGGAGTTGCTGCTTGTTGGCCCACGGAATCGGATCCCAGGTCCAGCGCAGCGCGCCGGTGCGTGCATCGTAAGCCCGCACCACGCCTCGCGGCATGTCTACGTAACCGTTGTCACCGATCGCGGAACCGGTTATCAACAGGTCGCCGACGATCGCGGGCGCCGAGGTGACCTCATAGTCCCCCCGAAACCTCGGTGCATACTCGACGCCGCCGGTCAGGTCCACTTGGCCTTTGTTTCCAAAACCGGAGCAAAGCTTTCCGGTCTTGCCGTCGAGCGCCAGAAGACGGGCGTCGATGGTGCCTTCGAATATGCGCAACCGGCAGGGCGCGCCGGCCGCCGCTTTCGAATCGATCCAGGCGCCGACCCCGCGCGAGGAAACCTCCGAGTAGTCGTGCGAGCGGTCTACCTTGGGATCGAACTTCCACTTCTCGGCCCCAGTAACAGGATCGAGCGCGATGACCTGATTAAAAGGAGTGGAGAGATAGAGCACGCCTTCCACCAGGATGGGTGTCGCCTCAAATGCGGCCTTTTCATTCAGTTCTGTTTTCGGTTGGAGCGCGCCGGTGTGATATGTCCAGGCCGCTTTGAGCTTGCCCACGTTTTCGCGGGTTACCTGCTTCAATGGCGAATAGCGCGTTCCGCCGGCATCGCGTCCATAAGCGGGCCAATCGTTGTCCGCGGCCGGTAAGACCGAGCAGACGGCCAGTGCAACCAGGAGATAACGCATGGAAGTATTCTGCCTGCATCCGAGACGCAACGCCAATAGGCGGGGATGAGCGGGCCTAATCGCGGGACAAGGCGGCCCGGAAACGGCGAGTCCAGGTCAGTTCACTGCCGTCCTTCAAGATGATGCGCCGCTCGCCATGGAACCACGGTTGCATTTCCCTGACTTGATCCAGATTCACCAGCCGGGACCGGCTGATGCGCACGAACTGATCGGGGTCAAGCTGCCGAGCCAGGGTTTCGAGCGTTGCGCGCATGGTGTATTCATCGGCGCCCGAGTGCAGACGCACGTAGTTGCGATCCGACTCCGCCCAATCGAGCCGCTCCACTTGCAGAAAGACTTCGCGGCCGTTCTTCTCCACCAGAATGCGCTTGAGGAAACGCTGCGCCACGCCGTTCGGCTTTTGATCGCGCCGCAGCGCCACTTGTTCCTTGGCGCGCTCGAGCGCCCTTTCGAAACGCTCCGGGTGGACGGGCTTCACCAGGTAATCTAGGGCCTCGGCTTCGAATGCCCGCAGGGCATGATGGTCGTGGGCAGTCAGGAATACGACGTGGAAATCGCGCGGCTCCGGCGCGGCAGTGAGCACTTGAAACGCATCCATATCGCCAAGCTGCACATCCAGAAAGACGAGGTCAGGTACAAACTGGCGCATTACCTGGATCGCATCCGCGACGGATCCCGCTTCGGCAATGGCGCCGATCTCCGGGTCGCGCTCCAGGAATCGACGCACCTTGCGGCGTGCGGGTGGTTCGTCATCGACGATGAGAACCCGAATCATTCCTGATATGGGAAAGCCACAGTCACCAGCAGCCCGCCGTCGTCGCAGTTCTCGAATTCCAGCGTGTGGCGCGAGCCATACAGCCGCTCCAGCCGTTCCGCGGTGTTGGAGATGCCGGTGCCCCGGCGCAGCCCGTCTTGGGGCAGGCCTCGGCCGCGATCGCGTACCCGGACCCGAGTGTTGGAGCCGTCGCGCTCGGCCGTCACCGTTACCGTCACCAAATTGGATTGTGGATCGGCGCCGTGGCGGATGGAGTTCTCCACCAGCGGCTGCAAAAGCAGATGTGGGGCCAGCGCCCTCTGCACGTCGGGCGATACCTGGATGTCCACGCGCAGCTTGTCCTCGAAGCGTTGACGCATGATATCGAGATACAAATCCAGCGTTTCAACTTCACGCTCCAGCGGAGCCATTTGCGATTCGGAATCGGTAATAGTGGCTCGTAGCAAATTACTCAGGCCAGCGATCATCGCGTCGGCCTTGCGCGGGTTCTCGTAGACTACGGCGGAGATAGTGTTTAACGCGTTAAACAGGAAATGCGGCTGCAACTGAAGCCGTAGATTTTCCAGGCGAGCCGCGGCAAGCTTGCCTTCGAGTTGGGCGCTGCGGATCTGGCGATCGTACATGTAAAGCCCGATGAGCACGAGCGGATAGAAGATGACATCGTGGAAGAATTCCATCGGATAGCGGGCGCGCATGATGCCGTAGTCGTAGTGGCCCAGACCCGCCAGCGGATAAATGTAGACACGGCTGATCCACAGCAGCGAAGTGTGAGCGATGGAGTAAGCGCCCAATCCGGCCAGATGCAGCGGCACGCGGGCGACGATGTGGCCCCGTTCGATGGGGAAACGGCGCGCCAGGCGGGCAACCAGCGGAAAGAGCAGCGCTGCGAACCACGCGCCGGTGATTTCCCAGATCACTGGTTCCCAGAAGGAGATATGCTCGCCATTGGCGACAAAATCAAGATACCGGTAAAAGGAAAAGGACATCCCGATGGCCGTGAAAAGGCCAAACACCTTTAAGCCGGAGCGAAGGCGCTGGGACACAAAACCAGTATAGGCGGGCGTGGTCACACCGGTGAATCCAGGGACGGTCGCTGGCGTCCGGGAATGCGGAATCCAACGCTTCTTACGGAATCGGAGGGCAGGTCTTGCTATTTGCGTTTCCACAAGAAAATTATGCGAGCAACCGCTATCTTCTTCGTATTCCTTGACTTCCTCGTATTCCCGCCCACCACCGCATTCCTGGTTCCAATCCGCTCGCCCGGTGTTATCATGGCTACAGATGTCAATGCTTTCGCCCAGACTGCAACTGAAAGTCGCGCAGAAGCAGATCCTGACTCCGGGACTGGTCCAGATGGTGACGGTCCTTCAGTTGAACCGCCTGGAACTGAAGGATATGATCACGCAGGAGATTGCTGAGAATCCCGTTTTGGAAGAATCGGCCGACGGCGTCGAAGAGCTGACGCCGGAAGAGGTGCAGGCCATTCTCGAAGCGGAGCGGCTTTCCGATCCTTCCGACCAGACCATCCTCGAAACCGTGAACGGCGCGGCGGCTGCCGAACCGGGAGTCGCGGCGGACGGAACGCAGGCTGCGGCTGGATTCGATTACGACGGCGTGGACGGTGCTGCGCCAGTGGTGGCCGAAGCCACCGAGGCGGCTGCCGCTGCCCCTGCTCCGGAAGCGGAAGCGCCCGTCGAGCAGAAGACCGACAAAGACCCCTTCGACGAGATTGATTTCGGCAGCTTCTTCGACGAATACCTCGATCCGGGTTATAAGAGCCCGGCGTCCGAATCCGTCGAAAAACCTTCCTTTGAAACCTTCCTGTCCTCTCCTGTCACCCTCTCAGATCATCTGCAATCGCAATTGAGTGTGCTGGTGATGTCGGAAGCGGTGCGCGACGCCGCCGACAACATCATCGGCAACATGGATGGCAACGGTTACCTGACGGCAACGCTCGAAGAGATCGCCGAATCGGGCCAGCACACGATAGAGGAAGTGCAGGAAGGTCTGCGGATCGTGCAATCGCTGGACCCGGCTGGAATCGGCGCGAAGGATGTCCGGGAGTGCCTGCTGCTGCAAATCGAGAGCCGGAATGGCCGCGACGGCGTGGCCTGGCAGATCGTGTCCAATCATCTGAAGTTGGTGGAAACCAGGCAGATGAAAGAGCTCGCCAAGGCGCTGGGGCGGCCCATGGAGCATATTCAGACCGCGCTGGAAGTCATCCGGCATCTGGATCCCTACCCCGGTCTGCGCTATTCCGACCAAGGTGCCCGCCAGGTGGAGCCGGATGTCTACATTTTCAAGGAAGGCGACGAATTCATCATCCAGTTGAACGATGACGATCTGCCGCAGCTTCGCTTGAACGCGCAGTACCGCAAGATGCTCGACCGGGACCAGGAGCCGAGCAAAGAGATTCGCAATTACGTCAAGGACCGCTATGCTGCGGCCATCCAACTGATCAAGAACATCGAGCAGCGCAAGCAGACCATTCTCAAGGTCTGCCAGTCCATCGTGCGCCGCCAGCTCGAGTTTTTGGATCATGGCATCGACCAGCTCAAACCGATGATGATCAAGGAGGTGGCCGAGGAGATCGGCGTGCACCCATCCACCGTGAGCCGGGCCGTCGCCAGCAAGTACGCCGACACGCCGCAGGGTGTGTTCGAGCTGCGCTATTTCTTTTCGGAAGCCGTGCATGGCACGGCCGGCAGCGCCACTCCGCTGTTGATCCTGAAGCGGAGGGTGAAGAAAATGATCGAGGAAGAGGATTCCCAGCACCCGCTCACCGACGAGCAGATCACGGCTCGCCTGAAGGCGGAAGGCATCGACGTCACCCGAAGGACGGTTGCCAAGTACAGGGAAGACATGAGAATTCCATCCACGCACCAGAGGCGGGTTCGTAACTAACGTACGCTCCTCACGGAGGCACATCCCAATGAAGATTACCTATACAGGTCGCCAGGAAGCATTCCCGTCCAAGCAGCGGGCCAAGCTGGAAGCGAACATCCAAAAGCTCTCGAAGCTGATCGATCGCAGAGGTGAGCGGGAAGCGCATGTGATCCTGGCTCAGGAGCGTTTTCTCAACAAGGTGGAGATCACCATGAATATGTGGGATCACGCCCTGGTAGGCATCGGAGCGGATAGCGATCCGGTGGTCGCCGCGCATCAGGCGCTGGAGCGCCTGGAGAAGCAGATTCTGAAGATGCGCAACAAATTCCGCGACACGAAGCGGCACAAGGACAAGAGCGCCGCGGCGCCGGAGGGCGCCGTAGCCGCTCCTATGGCCCGGCGGGCGAAGCGGGCAGCAGCAGCTTCCAACTCCAGCGGCAAAAATCGCAAGAAGGTGTTTCGCGTGGATAACCGCGACGGCAAAAAGCCCATGACCTTGGAAGAAGCCATGCTCGAAATGGAGTCCTCGCAGGACTATATGGTCTACCGCGATTCCAAGACCGACCGCGTTACCGTGCTCATGCGCCGGCCAGACGGCCACTTCGACTTGATCGAAAGCTAGCCCAGAAAAAGTTACTGAAAAAAGCTGGCCAGCAAACGGTAGCACAGGCTCTAGCCCAATGCCGTTAACTATTGATTCTGCTTCGTCGAGATTGTAGCGCACGCACTCCTGCGTGCCGCGTCGGCACTCGTGCCGACGCTCGGTGGATTGCTTTTGTCCCATCTGATATTTCAGTGACCAACATTAGCACTGTGAAATGTTTGATTTCCGAGCCGGCCGGAAAACTTAACGGCATTGGGCTCTAGCCGGGCTCTAGCCGGGCTTTAGCCTGTGATTCCGTCTCACACCAACTCTAGCTGTGCCAAACTGGCAGAAGTGGCCAAGCGCTCTGCCCAGAATCCCGATTCGCAAACCGCACAGTTAGTCATCATCACCGGCGTCAGCGGCTCCGGCAAAGGCACTGTTCTCAAAGCCTTCGAAGATCTCGGTTACTACGCCGTCGATAACCTGCCCATCGAACTGATCCCAAAGTTCGCCGAGTTGACCAAGGATTCGGCGAAAGTGCGCCGGGCCGCGCTCGTGATTGATATCCGGGAAGGCCAAAAGCTCCGCCAGTTCCCCGCCATCTACAAACAACTCCGCAAGCAAGTGCCGGCCACCCTGCTGTTTCTCGAAGCCGACGACAGCACCCTGGTCCGGCGATTCAGCGAAACCCGCCGCCCGCACCCGCTGGGCATCGGCGAATCTGTGCGCAAGAGCATTCAGGCTGAGCGAGAGCAGTTGGCGCCGATTCGCGCTGTGGCCGACCACATCATCAATACCTCGAAGTTCAACGTCCATGAACTGCGGGACACTATCGGCGACAAGTTCCGGGGCGATCGCGAGGAATCCAAGATCCGGATCGACATCACCAGTTTCGGCTATCGCCACGGCGTGCCGGCCGACAGCGATCTGCTCTTCGACGTCCGCTTCCTGCCGAATCCCAACTATATTCCGGAGTTCAAGAAACTCACCGGCCGCCATCCCAGCGTGGCCCGCTACATCCGCTCCTTTCCGCAGACGGTGGAATTCATCGACCGAATCTCGGAATTGCTGGTCTACCTGATCCCGCACTACATCCGCGAGGGCAAGAGCTACTTGACCATCGCCTTCGGCTGCACCGGCGGCCACCATCGGTCCGTGATGATCGCGAGCGAAATCCGCAAGCGCCTGGCGCGAGCCGGGTTCAAGGTGAAGGAATCCCACCGCGACGTAAATCGGTGACAGGATACCCGTTCACCGTTGGAGCAGCAGGATGTTGTGCCCTTCCGGATCGTGAAGCACTGCCCAGGTTGGCTCAGAGCGGACGATCCGGCTGGAGTCGAGGGTCGCAATGACTGCCGGAAGATCGTCCACATCGAAGAACAGCACCGCCTTGTCCCGCGATGGATAAGTCTCCGAGCCTTTCTTCTCGAGGCAAACGAACCCGGCGCCGCTTTGGAATTTGGCGTAATGACCGGCTTGTTCGTCCGCAAGTTCCAGTTTGAGGATGCGGGAATAGAACTCCTTCGCCCGGTCCAGGTCGTCGAAATATAGCTCGACCCCGGCGAAGCGCAGCGTTTGGCTGGACATCACTCCTCCCTCTATCGTTTCCCCCGACAAAATCAGTAGGGCGCTGCTCGCGCTTCGAACTTCATCTCGTTCGCATCGAAAAGCAATTTGGATGGCCCAAGTTCTTTGATATGAAGCGGAGCCCGGTAGATGCACCCGCCTTCGGCCCAGACCACGGTCTTGCCGTCCAAATCGGCCCACTCCCACTTTGGAAAAGCGAGCCGCTGGCCGCGCTTGGAGTTCTCGATTTCGTGCTCGTCCCAGTAGCATCCTTTGCCCGGAGGTGAACCCGTTTGCGCGTGCGCAAGCTTGCGGAGGATCCAACCCTTTGGCAGTTCCTTTTCGAAGACTGTGCACGTCTCCCACCTGCTGTTCTTCAACTCTGTCTGCAACACCCAGCCATCGCGCTGGAGCTTCGGGTAATAGACACTGGGACACTCGCCGCCGTAATGCCCGGACGGTTGAAAAGTCCGATCGCGCCTCAATTCGCCGCCGTCGCGAATCGGAAAATGCCCGTAGCCGTCGTTCACCCAGTACTGCGAGTTGGAAGTGAATAGTCCGCCGCCGTTCCAGCAGTCGCCTTTGCCCAACAGCACCAGCGCCTTCAACCATGGCACGCGCGAGATCGCCGTCCACGACCCCTTCGTTTCCGACGTCCATCGCCCGTTCATGGCGAAATAAATCATGTAGCGGCCGTCCGGCGAAATATCGGCGCGCCGCTCGTAGATTCGCCCGCGGAGCCATTGGCCCAGCTCAAAGCTATCCTTCTTGCGATTCCAAAGAATGGAACACACGGATTTCGCTGGACCGCGCCGTAGCACTACACCGACCGGCGCCTGCGAGGCAAGCAGGACATGCAAGCGCGCTGGGAAGCGATCGGACATGACTCTACACCACGGTTTGTTTCCACCCGCCGCGCCGGAACCAAATGATGGCCAGCACGGCGAGCAGCGTATCGGAAATCACCACCGCGACGAATACGCCGCGCGGCCCCAAGCTGGTGTGGAATGACAGCATCCAGGCCACTGGAATCTGGCACACCCAAAAACACACCAGGTTCATGACCGTCGGAGTGAACGTATCGCCCGCGCCGTTGAACGCTGCCGTTACCACCATCCCGTATGCATACGAAATGTAGCCGTAGCTCAACAATCGCAGCCCGCTGACGGCCAGGGGAGCAACCGCCGGATCGCTGGTGAACTGAGCGATAATCTGCTCGGCGAATGCAATGAAGATCAGCCCCACACCACCGAGAAACAGCATGTTGTAAAAACCGGTGCGCCACACCGACTGTTCCGCGCGCTCCGGTTTGCCCGCTCCCAGGTTCTGCCCCACCAGCGTCGCGGCCGCATTACTCATGCCCCACGACGGCAGAATGGCAAAGACAATGATCTTGATGGCCAGCGTATTCGCGGCCACCGCCGCGCTGCCGAAGCTGGCCATGATGCGCACCACTCCTATCCAACTCGCCATCTGCACCAGGTACTGGAACATCGCGCTCAACGACAGCCTTACCATGCGCGCCATCACCACGAAATCCAGCCGGACTTGCGCGGCGCGCACCACGAAGCGTCCCCGGCCCGAAGTCAAAATCCAAAGCTGAAACAACACACCGATGCCCCGCCCGATGGTGGTGCCCACCGCCGACCCGGTCACGCCCAGCCGTGGAAACGGCCCCACACCGAAAATCAGGCAAGGGTTCAGGCAAATGTTCACGATGTTCGCGATCCACAGCGCGCGCATGGCCATCGCCGCATCGCCCGCGCCGCGAAACACGGCGTTGATCAGGAACAACAGAAAAATGGTTGCGCTGCCGCTCAAAATTACACGTGTGTAGCCGCTTCCCAACTTCACCACATCTTCCGAGCCACCCATCACGCGCAACAGGTCGGGGGCAAAAGAATAGCCGAGGGCCGCGATCGCCACCGACACCAGTAACCCCACCACGATGGCCTGCACCGCCACCAGCCCGGCGGCCGCTTCATCCTTCTCGCCGATCCTCCGCGCCACCAGCGCCGTCGCTCCCATGCTCAGCCCGATGGCAATCACGAACACGATCATCAAGCAGGTTTCGGTGAGCCCCACCGTGGTGATGGCGTCCGCGCCGAGGTGCGCTACCCAGAACACGTCCACCACACCAAACAGCGACTCCATGCACATTTCGAGCACCATCGGCACGGCCAGCAAGACAATGGCCCGGCCGATGCTGCCCTCCGTGAAGTCCTGCCGCGTGCCCATCACCGCCTCGCGCAGCGAGGACCAGAATCCGGGAACACGGACATCTATGGCGTTAAGGTCGCTCATGAGAACAGTGGTCGCCTGGAAGCGAGAAACTGATTTCTTCTAGTGTACCGCGGGTGGTCACCTTGCTCGGGATCGCGTCCTTTCCAGATACTTCGTACGCCACAGTCACTTATGGCCGTGCCCTTCTGGCGGCGTTCTTCCTGCTACCAGCTTTGTTGAGGGGGCAAGAACAGCCCAACCCGAAGACCCTGATTCCACCGTCGATCCTTCAGCAAATCGCCGACGCGGGACCATCGCCTATCAACACACTTTCGGTCTGGCGGGCTACGAGCACGACCGCCTGGCCGAAGAATACACAACCACGCACCGCGAGGCCGCCTATTTCGAGAAGATGGCCAAGCAACACGGCCTGGAAGACGTACACATCGAGCGCTTCAAGCTCCCCAACAGAACCTGGGACGGCGAGGTGCGAGCTGTGGATGGTCGCGCCCGAGAAGCGGCTCATCATTCATTAGCTATCGCGAGAATCGAACCCATCTGCCTCTGGCGTTCCAGGCTGCTTTGAACAGCCCTGCAGTCCAGTCTCTCTATTCGACTGTTACCTAAAAGCCGCTCAGGGCATCACGCTCAAGTTGGAAGAACGCGCCGGGAAGTTCGTGCACTAACCGCGCCACCTGCAATCACCAGGTCGCCGTTGATGTCGTATGCATTACCTTAAACTTGAAGTCATGTTCGGTTTGCAAATTCCCAGGTTCCGGGTGGTTGTGGCTGCGGGCACGCTGTTGTTCGGCCTTTCATCTGTGACCAGATCGGCCGATGAGCTAAAGGATTCCGGCCAAGCCTTGAGTCGCGAACTCTCCGGCGGAAGCGCCGATGCGGTCGAGATCGCCTCTCAGCCGGGAGATTATGTAGAGATCTTGATCGACCCTCGGGGCACGCTGCTTTCGTTAAGAGTCGACGGGAAAGTGGCCGGCACGCGTTCGGGAGCACGTGTGTACATGCCAATGCGTTGGTGCTCGATCGTGACCACGGCGCCGGTCAGGATCCAGGTGGACTCGCAGGAAGCCCCGGGCATCAATCGCCGTTACGGGATTGCGCTGGTTGCCCGTCGCAGTCCGATCGCCACGGATCGGGAACGTGTCGCGGCCTGCCGGGAATTCCACGCGGCCGAACAATCGCTCGAGGCCGGATCGGCGGGGCTCATACCAGCGCTGGGCCATTTCCGAAGCGCTCTCACTCACTGGGAGGCAGCAGGAGATCTGCGTCCTCAGGCTGAGGCGCTGTTCCAGATTGCCCTCGCCTCAGAGAAACTGGGACAAGCTCAGGAATCGCTCGTCAGCTACAAACGATCCGCGGAGCTATACCGCCGCTTAGGGGAGCTTTCGAGTCTCGCCTTCACGCTCCAATATCTTGGGGCGCACTATGAAGTCGTCGGTGATCTGAATCACGCGAACGCCAATTACGATGAGGCGCTCAAGGTGAGCCGGGAAGATCATGATCGGATCGGCGAAGCCAACGCCTTGTTGAATCCCGCATTCCGGAAGGCGCAAGCAAAAGATTCCGCCCCGCTCGATCAAGTGCTGGCGATTTACAGGGACGAAGACGATCGCCTGGGCCGAGCGATCGTGCTGAACCTGTTTGGGGTCCTGCATTTCAATTGGGGCGAGCCGGAGACAGCGCTTGCAAATTTGGACCAAGCCTTGGAACTACACCGCGCTCTGCGCAACCGCGAAGGAGAAGGCCAAGTTCTCAACAACAAGGCTGCCATTCTTGCCCAGCTCGGCGAGATTTCAGCCAGCCGCGAGCTGAAACAAGAGGTCCTGCGAATCCGCGAGCACTGGGGAAGCGCCGCGGATATCCTGAATACTCGCTACAACATCGCCGTCGATGATCTCGGTCTCGGAGAGTACGATCAAGCGTTGGACTTGTTTGAGCAGGTTCGCACTGGGTCTCACGCCAACGCGAACAATCGCGCTGAAGCATTTGCGCTGCAGGGTCTCGGGAACGTTTACAGAGCGCTGGGCGCCCCGGATCAGGCAGCGCCCCGTTTTGAGGAGGCCGTGGCACTTTTCCGGCGGTCGAAGGATGCGCGAGGGGAGACGATCTCTGAAACGAGTCTCGGGGGCGTTCAACAGATGCAAGGCGACTCGAATAAGGCTCGAGCTACATTGAGTGCTGCCCTGCAGTTGGCGAAGAGCGCGAACTTGCGCCCAGAGGAGTCGGCGGCCGCATCTGCTCTGGGGCGTCTCCATGCTTTGGCGGGCGACTACGTACACGCGCGGACTCTGTTTGAGGATGCGCTGACTGCCGCGCGTGCTTCCGAAAATCGCCGCGGAATTGTCGTGGCGCTCGAGGGATTGGGCGACATCAGCCGCAGGTCCGATCGCCTGGACAACGCGCGGCATTTTTTTTCGGAAGCTCTGACCGAAGCAACGGCAATTCAGAGCCCGCGCGAGCAGGCGATCTCGGGAATGGGACTTGCGCGCTCGGAAATGGCAGCCGGCGAAATAGAGCGGGCAGGTGTGCACGCCCGCGCCGCGCTCCGCGCGCTGGAATCGGAGCGGTCGGGACTGTCGAGCCCGGAGTTACGTGCTTCGTACCTTTCCACATCGGGCGACGATTACCGCACCACTGTCGAGATCCTGATTGCGCTTGACCGGCGTAAGCCGCAGGCAGGGCTCGCCCAGGAAGCCTTCATGATCAGTGAACGGGGAAGGGCCAGGAGCCTACTGGACATGCTTTCGGCGGCTCGGGTTCAGGTGGCGCCCGATGCCAGCGAGAACATTCGTCGTGAGGAGTTAACGACGCGCCGGCGATTGAATGACAAAGCCGACCGCCTGATCCGGCTGCTTGCCGGGAAGCATACGAACGCCCAGGCGCAAGCCGCTGAGCAGGAAGTCAGGCGGGCGGAAGCTCTATATCAGGAAGCGCAGCAGCGGCTCTGGCGGGAAAATCCACGGTACGCCGAATTGATGCGGGGCTCTCCGGCAACCCTTGCTGATGTGCAAAAGGCTTTGCCCCAGGGCACGGCTTTGATCGAATACTCGCTGGGTGAGGCGGCCAGCGTGGTTTGGACGATAACGAAGTCGAATGTTCAGGTTGAGCATTTGGCTCCACGGAAGCGCATCGAGCAACTGGCGTTGGCCGCCCGGAATGCGTTGGTCGAGCCGGGAAGGAGTGTGACAGGGGAAACGATCGCTGAACGGAGGGGGCGCCTCCAACGCGCCGGCGCAGAATTCGAACGGCTCTCTGGTGAATTGTCGCGCCGGATATTACCTGCGTCGTTATCGCGTTTGAAGGCCAAGCGGATCTGGGTCGTGTCAGATGGTGCACTGCAGTATTTGCCCTTTGCCGCGCTGCCACTGGGGGGCACACCGCTGGTGGAGCGCTTGGAAGTGACCTATCTGCCTTCGGCGAGCGCCCTGCAATATCTGGGCTCGCGCGTTCCCACCCCCATCGAAAAGGTCACCGTGTTTGCGGACCCTGTTTTTAGCGCAGGTGATCCGCGCGTCGAAAGATCCACTCCGCAACGCACCGAGCCGTCGGATCTTCTCACGCTGCCCAGACTGCGATTCTCGCGTCAGGAGGCGGAAGAAATCGAGGCAGTCGCCGGAAGAACCACCGTCAAAGTCCACCTGGACTTCGCGGCCAACCGCGATAATGTCCTGAATGGTGCATCGGCAAAAACAAACGTTCTGCACTTTGCAACGCATGCAGTTGTGGACGAGAAGCGGCCGGACCTCACGGCGATCGTCCTCTCCACAGTGGGACCGGACGGCCAACCACGGAATGGATATCTTCGGCTGGTCGACATTTACCACTGGAGGATCAACACACAACTGGTCGTCCTAAGTGCATGCCAAACGGCCCTCGGGGCGCAGCTCGAAAATGAAGGTCTGATCGGGTTGGTGCGAGGCTTTTTCTACGCCGGGGCGGGCGACGTGCTGGCCACACTGTGGAACGTTGACGATCGGGCCACCGCGGAGTTTATAGGGAAGTTCTACCAGGCTCTACTCCGCGACAAATTACCGCTGTCCACAGCTCTTCGCCGCGCGCAAAACGAGATCCGGCGGGACGCGCGATGGTCGAATCCGTTTTATTGGAGCGCCTTCTCGCTGGTCGGCGCCTAGCTGGCTTACCGGCTCTCCACCCTGACCGAATAGGTCGCCAGGAGTTTTTCGGCGCCCTCCCGCCGACCTTTCAACAGAAAGTCGTAACGTCCCGGCGGGAGCATCGCCACCGGAACCCAGCCGACCCCGATTTCGCCACGTCGTTCGATCGGGATAGTGAAGGACGCCGCCACTTCGCGCTCCACGTTAAGTTCGTACGCTTGATACCCGCCCTCCACGGGCACTTCGACCCGCAGCACCTCCGAAGACGCTGAAATTGCGAGAGTCTGATCGGACCCGCCGCGTTGATTCCCGGCAACGAGGGAAAGCGACGCAAACCGCGGGGCTGGCGATGGCCGGGTCTTGGCGGTGCGCAGGCGGGCATTCTCTTCCATCATCCAGCCGGCCACAACGGTCGCGACCAACGCGGCCGCCCAACCGAGCCACCAGGGGGTTGTGCGCGTCGCCCGAGCGAACGGCGCACCAGCGGATTGTGTCGCTATCCATTGCGAAACCGCGAGTTTCGCAGCCCACGCGGGGTTGCTGGCAAGTGCGGCAAATCTCCGTCGATCCTCCTCGTTCAATGTTCCGGAAGTGAATCCGTCAAGCAGATCGGCTTCCCTCTCGCGCAGGAAATCGGCAAAATCGTCATCCTCGAATATCCGGTGCTCGATCTGTCCGCGCTCCTCCGGCGTTAGACCGCCCAATAGATATTCGCGGAGTTGTTTATCGTCCATCGGCGCGTTCATTGAACATCCCCCGCATGTCCAGCGATGCATTCCTCCAACTCGCGGCGCACCCGCAAGGCGCGGTTTCGCAGGGTGTTAGCCGTTACTCCCAACCGTATCGCCATCTGCCGGCGCGTTTCGATCAATGCTGCACCCTTTCCCGAATAGTATTCGACAATGAGAGCCCGGCTGTCCGCCGGGAGTTTTCTCAAGCAGGGTTCCAGACGGTCGAGCGTTTTTTCGTCTCCCTCTTCTTGTGATCGAGCAGGGGCAATCGTCACCGAAAATTGACTGAAGGCCGCCTCGCGCCGGCTGCGGGCATTCGATTCGAGCAGGACCAGCCGCGCGATTTTCTGGGCGTAGCTTGCCAGGTTGATGACGGGTTCACCCTCTGCAATGCGCTTTGCCAGCCGGTCCATGCTCTCGTCGGCGTCTTCTTGCGGGCGATTCGATCGGTTCCAGAGAAAAAAATCCACGAGCTTTTCGCGCAGTTTCACATACCGCTCGCCGACCTGTCCGCCGCCGGACCCGAGCGCGGCGAGCAGCGCGTCGAGTTGGGGCTTGCTCAGTTTCATCTTCTGAAATTATTTTAGTCCGCGGCGTGATGTCCTGCGATCTCGATCCACTAGAGATGAGGAGACTCTCCTGCAATCAACAACGTGGAGCGGCTAGGCAGTAGTGGTTGAGCTTCACTCTGTTCTTTATGGCCTCGTGTTGGCTGTGCAGCCGACCCGGGATTGAGGGGAAATATGCGAATCGTAGGCTTGTCTGAACGGTCGGGTCACACATCCATGGTCGCCCGAGTCCTGATTTTGGCGCTTCTCCAGGGAGGAATTCTCCTCCAGGGAGGACCCTTGGGATACGCTCTCAACGGAACCGCGACCGGGTTCTTCGGCGGAGTCGATGTATCCGGGTGGTTTAGCGCCGATTTCAGCTCCTCCAGTATTACCGTGAGCGGCCCTCCCAGCTCCGCGTACCCTTACAGCTACACCTTTTCGGGGCCGCTCAATGGTGCGGGATACACGCAGACCAGCCAGATTCCGCCGACTCCGTGTATCATTTTCGGCTGTGTCCCAAGCGGTGCCGGCCAGGCGGGCCTTCATGTCGCCCCGGTGAGCGGCTCGGCTTCGCTCAACTTTGAGGACACAGGAGAAGACTTCATCGGGAACGCGCCTCTCGTATACGGGTGGATACTTAACGGTTTCCAGGGTGGTCCGAGTTCCGCGCCTGTGCCTTTGACCAGTCCTGGACCGGTAGCGGTGGTGACTGGATCCCTTACGGCGGAAGCGCTGCAAGACTACTACGACTTCCAGTGGCTTTCAGGAGCGTTCAGCGTTACCGCAAACGTATCGGACGCTCCAAGCGGAGCATCTTACGCGTTTTCGGTGGGTGTCGCCGGCACGTGCTCAAGCGCGGGGAGCGCAACGCTGAACGGCGCCGACAGCTTCACCGGCACGATTGCAATCTCCAACCTGCCGCCAGGTCAATACTGCATCGGGATAAACACAAACAACACGAGTGATCCCCCCTTCCAGATTAGTTTCAATACACCGGTCACCAGCAGTTCCGCGTCGTCCGCCGTGCCCGAGCCGTCTGGATTGGTCTTGCTCTCCATCGGCTTGCTGCTGATAAGCTGGCGTCTCCTTGCACGGCAAAGTCGATTAACCCGGCGGTGAACGAACTCCTGCCAACAATTCAAATTGACTTCGCCACCGGCAGCCAGCCCACTGATGTCACCGCCGATCTGATCTACGTCGGCAAAGGCGACAAAGACGCCGACTATGCGGGCAAGGATGTCGCCGGCGATCTACCGGAAGGCAAGCCCAACGACGCGATCAGCGCCGGATTCGGCCCAGTGGACGCGGCTAAAGTAATCGCGTTCTTCCGCGGCATCGAGAAGACCGGCGAATTCGAACTGAAGGCGCGCGTGACGGCCTCGCGCTAAGACTCTTGACCGGTTCTGAAAAGCATTGCGTTCTTGGGTAACCTCACCGCCGGCTATATCGCTATACTTATGAGAGAAGCTCGGTAATCTTACAACCCAGGACACAGCCAAAATGAACCGTAGACACTTTCTCATGACCTCGGCCGGTGTACTCGCCGCCACCCGGCGCGCGACCTCCAGCCCCAGTGACACCGTCCGCATCGCTTGCGTCGGATTGCGCGGCCGCGGCAAGGATCACATCAACGGCTTCGGCAAGCTTCCCAACGTCGAAATCGCCGCCCTCTGCGACGTCGACGAGTCGGTCCTCAACAAGGCCACCGGTCAAGTGGAGGGAATCACCAACAAGCGCCCCAAGGGTTATTCCGACCTCCGCAAGCTGCTCGAAGACAAATCTATCGACGCCATCTCCATCGCCACTCCGAATCACTCACACACCTTGCAGACCATCTGGGCCTGCCAGGCGGGCAAGGATGTGTACGTCGAAAAGCCGTGCTCGCACAACATGTTTGAAGCGAAGCAGATTGTGGCCTCCGCTCGCAAACACGATCGCATCGTGCAGATGGGCAGCCAGAGCCGCTCGTCGAAAGCGCTGCAGGAGGCCGTGCAGAGCATGCGCGACGGATTGCTAGGCGAAGTCTACATGGCGCGAGGCCTGTGCTTCAAGTGGCGCGACACCATCGGTCACACGCCCGTATCGCCCGTGCCACCCGGAGTCGATTACGACCTCTGGCTCGGTCCCGCGCCCAAGCGCGAGTTCACCAAGAATCGTTTCCACTACAACTGGCACTGGTTCTGGGATTACGGCAACGGCGATCTCGGCAACCAGGGCATCCATGAGCTCGACATCGCACGCTGGGGCCTCGGCGTGACCTACCCGACCACTGTCAGCGCCATCGGCGGCCACTTCATGTTCGACGACGATCAGGAAACGCCGAACACCATCATGGCCAACTACGAATTCCGTGACGGCGGCAAGAAGAAGATGATGGAGTTTGAAGTCCGCCACTGGATGAGCAACCACGAAGGCGGTATAGGCGAAGCCAAGGGCAGGAACGGCAAGCCGGATCCCAACACCATCGGCAACCTGTTCTACGGATCGAAGGGCTACATGGCCATCGACGGCTACACCAAATACCAGACTTGGCTCGGCAAGGACCACGAACCTGGCCCATCGAAATCCGAGGGCGGCAACCACTGGTTGAATTTCATCGACGCAGTCCGCAGCCGCAAGCGCGCCGACCTGAACGCCGAGATCGAAGAAGGCGCAATGTCGACGACGCTAATCCACCTGGCGAACATCTCCTATCGCCTGGGCCGCACCGTCCACTTCGACGCCGCCACCTACACCTGCACCGGCGACAAAGAAGCAACAGCAATGTTCACGCGCCAGTACCGCGCCCCGTTCGTAGTACCCAAGCTGGCCTAATTGTTCTTGGCTGTGGGGCAGGTTGCCAACCTGCGCGCGATTGTCAATCGCGCTTCGCCAAGCGGGCAACTAACCTGCCTCACACGAGAATCACCCCGCCGCGACCCTCATCGACCGAACCACCTCACCCACAACCTCCGCCGCCCGCTCACACTCCTCGCGCGTGACATCATAGTGCGTCACAGCCCGCATCTCCCCCGGCCGAGCCGCTTCATTCATCAACACCCCACGCGCCTTGAGCCGTGCCCCGAACTCCGCCGTCGTGAGCCCCGTGCCCGTAACATCGAACACCACAATGTTGGTCTGCACCCGCTCCGTATATACCCTCAACCCACCGGCCTTCGCCAGTTCCCCCGCCAAGAACTTCGCGTTAGCATGATCCTCGCCGAGCCGCTTCGGCATCTCCTCCAGCGCAATCAGCCCCGCCGCCGCCAACACACCAACTTGCCGCATCGCCCCGCCCAGCCGCTTCCGATACGATCGCCCTAACTCAATCGCCTCCTCCGTCCCCACCAGCATCGACCCCACCGGCGCCCCCAGCCCTTTGGACTAACAGAACATCACGGTATCCACCGGCGCCGCGAGCTCGTGCACCGGCCGCCCCAAATGCAGCGCCGCATTGAAAATCCGCGCCCCATCCATATGCACCTTGATCCCCAGCCCGTGCGCGTTCGAACAAATCTCCTCCACCACATCCAGCGGATACACCGTGCCCCCCGCCATGTTGTGCGTGTTCTCGATCTCCACCAGCCCCGTCGCCGCGCAATGCACGCTCGGCAGCTTGATCGCCTCGCGAATATCGCTCCAGCGCATGATCCCGTCGTCCACGGAAACCGTCCGAATCAGGCACCCGGCGAACCAGGCGGTCATCGACAGTTCCCAATCCAGAATATGCGCGCGCGATTCACACACTACTTCTTGCCCGTGCTGCGTGTGGACCTTAATGGCGATGTTGTTGCCCATCGTCCCCGTAGGCACGAACAGCCCGGCCTCCTTCCCTAGAATCCCGGCCGCGCGCCGCTCCAGCCGGTTAACCGTCGGATCCTCGGCGTAAACATCATCGCCGACTTCGGCTGTCGCCATCGCCTGACGCATCGCGGCGGTCGGCCGAGTCACCGTGTCACTGCGCAAATCAATCATGAAATAAACTCCGCGAACACCTCATTGGAAAATATCACGCCCCGGCCGGTTAGCCGCAGCCGCTCTCCAGATCTCTCCAGCAGCCCCTCCTCCACAAACCGTTCGATCGGCTCTTCGAACCGTGTCCACTCCGCAGGCTCCGGCCGGACGCCCTCCATCAACCTAAGCCCCACAAAGAACCGCTCCTCATCCCGATTCGCCGGAACCGAACTCAGCCTCGCCGATTCCCCGCCCCGCATCCGCTCCACATACTCGCCCGGCGCTTCAACATTCTGAAATCGCAACGTCCCATCGAACGAATGTGCATCCGCGCCGAAACCAAAGTACGGCTCCAGCTTCCAGTACTTCAAATAGTGCCGCGACTCCAAGCCCGGCCGCGCGAAATTCGAAATCTCGTAGCGCAGGATTCCCATCCGCCGCAAGTCCGACACCGCCGTCTCGTACAGCTCGGTAATCAATTCATCGGCGGGAATCTCCGGCGCTCCGTACCGCTTGCCATTCAGCAGCACCTCGTTGCCCAACCGGCTGTCTTCATCGATCTCCAGCATGTACACCGACACGTGCGGCGGCGCCAGCTTCTCGACCCAATCCAGCGACTCCCGCCACGAACCCGCATCTTGCCCCGGCAGCCCCGCTATCAAATCGATATTGATATTCGAAATCCCCGCGCCACGAAGCAGCCCAACCTCGCGAGCCACAATCTCCGCCGTATGCTTGCGCCCTGTCCGCGCCAGCTCTCGCGCAATAAACGATTGCACGCCCAGACTCACCCGATTGATCCCCACTCTCGCCCACGCACTCGCCAGCTCCGCCGTGATCCCGCCCGGCGCGGCTTCGATGGTCGCCTCCCGCCACGGCCGCCCCGGAATCGCCGCCAGAATTCTCTCCAAATCCCCCGGCGCCAAACGGCTGGGCGTCCCACCTCCCAGGTAAACCGTCTCCGGCGACCACGGCCAATCCTGCCCAGCGATCTCCACCGCCAAGGCATCCAAATATTCCCTCTCCAGCTCGCGCCCGAACACGCCCGAAGCGAAATTACAGTAGGTACACTTCTGCGCGCAAAACGGATAGGAAATATAAACGCCCGGCATCTACAGAGCGACTTCTTCGCCCAGTTGCTTGGTGATTGCTTCCTGGATCAGCTCCGTCAGCGTCTGCCCAGTGCCCGGCAGGACAAACGTGCCTTCCACCGCGTCCCAATCCAGCTTGTAGCTTTTGGAATGCGCCGACACCCAGATCTGGCTCACCGGCGCGTTCGGACTGATGACGAACTTCCCCGGCGGCTGCTCAAACTCAATCGCCAGCGCCCCCGAATTGAAATCCGGCTCGAAATCCGCGAGGTCGGACGCCGCCAGCAGCCGCTTGTAAAGCAAATGCAGCGCATCGTCTGCTCGCTTTTTGAACTCTTGGTCGTCCATAGAAAGGTGACCCGAACCTTGATTCTAGCCGAAATGGGCGGCGGATGGCCGTTCCCGCCTCGTTTCAAAGGATTTAGCGACTTTTGGCCGGGCCGCATCATCTGCTAACCTTGGACCGTCACTTACTATGGAGACAGCTTGTCTACGCCACACCGAAATCCCCCACACCTCGCGGCTGTTTTCCGATTTCCAGTATCACTTTGACCGCGTAGCCCGCTTCTACGGCCACAATCCCGGCGATCCCGCCGCTTACGCCGAGGTCGCGCGTGGCATGGCGTTTCCCGCCGCTCGCCGCGCCGATCTCGTGGCCGCCCTGCGCGCCCGCAATGGCGACAGCGCAAATCTGGACCTTCTAGCCCGCCCCGAAACTGTCGCGGTGGTCACCGGCCAGCAGGTCGGATTATTTTCCGGCCCTTCGTACACCATCTACAAAGCCCTCACCGCAGCCCGCCTCGCAGCCCAGTTGACCGCGCAAGGAATCCCCGCAGTCCCGGTCTTCTGGCTCGCCACCGAAGATCACGATTTCGCCGAAATAAACCACGCGTTCGTCTTCGACACCAATCACCGGCCGATTTCGCTCAGCGTCGCCGAAGCCGGCCCATCGGAGCGGCCCGTCGGCGTCATTCCCATTGCAAAGCCTCCGGTGGATCAATTGCGCTCCGCTTTGGCTGCCTTCCCGTATGGCGGCGAGGTGGCCGACATCGTTCAGCAGGCCTACCAGCCGGGCGCGACCTTCGGCGCCGCGTTTCAAGCTCTGCTCGAAAGGCTGCTTTCGAAACTCGGCCTGCTGTTCATCGATCCACTGGACGAAGCCATCCGCCGCATGGCCGCACCCGTTTTGCGCGACGTGCTGCGCGACGGCGATACCGTCCGCCAACAACTGCTGGAGCGCAACAAGGAGCTGGAGTCGGCCGGGTATCACGCGCAGGTGCACATCGAGCAAAAAACATCGCTGGTCTTCCTGCTCGATGGCGACCGCCGCATCACGCTACGCCGCCAGAATGGCGACTACCATTCCAAGGATCGCCGCTACTCCACCGCGGAATTAATGGACTTGGCCGAGCATCTCTCGCCCAACGCGCTGCTGCGGCCCGTGGTTCAAGACTACGTGCTTCCCACCGTAGCCTATGTCGGCGGACCAGCGGAACTGGCCTACATGGCCCAGTCCCAGGTGCTCTACGAGGACCTGCTGCACCGCATGCCCGTGATGCTCGCCCGCAGTTCTTTCACCCTGCTCGATGCCCGCACCAGCAAGCTGCTCGCGCGCTACGGCATGGCCGTGCCCAGCCTGTTCCACGGAGAGGATGGCGTGCGCGAAACCATCGCCCAAAAACTGGTACCCGCGACACTCGCCCGCGAATTCGAAGAGGTGCAGCGTAAGACCGCCGAGTCGCTGGATCAATTGCGCGCCGATCTGGTTTCTTTCGATGCCACCCTTGCTTCCGCCGCCGACAACAGCCGTTCGAAAATCCTCTATCAGCTTTCCAAGCTGGAACGCAAAACAGCCCGCGAGACATTACGCCGTAACGATCGCGCCGCAGCCGAGGCAAGCTATATGTCCGGTCTGGTCTACCCGCAAAAGCACCTGCAGGAGCGCCTCTATTCCATCCTCCCGTTCGTCGCCCGGTACGGCTTGGGCTTGATGGACACGCTGTGCGAGAACATCCATCTGGATTGCCCGGATCACAAAGTCGTCGTAGTCTGAAACTATCCACTCATGAAAATCAACACTGTCAAAAAAGCCCTGGCCGAGGGTAAGGTGCAGCTCGGTGCCGGATTCGGCTTGTTTCGTACTCCCGATGTTGCGCGCATCTACGCCGATGCGGGCTTGCACTGGGCTTTCATCGACACCGAACACGGCGGGTTCGATCTCGAAACCGTGCAGGACATCTGCCGCGTCGCCGTCCTGGTAGGGCTGTGCCCCATCGTACGCGTTGCCGAGATGCAGTATTCGTTGGTAGCACGCGCCCTCGATGCCGGCGCGGAAGGAATCATCTTCCCCCGCGTCGAGTCGCCGGAGTTGCTGGCCAAAGCAATCTCCTGGACCAAATTTCCTCCGGTGGGCGTTCGCGGCTACGGCCTAACGCCGCTCCAGGTGGGGCACGCCAAGGCCACCATCCCCCAGGTCATCGAGCATTTGAATGCGAACACCATGGTGGTGCTCCAAATCGAAACGCGCCGCGCCGTCGAGATCCGCGACGAGCTCCTCTCCGTACCGGGTATCGATGCGGTCATGGTAGGTCCCGCCGACCTTTCCGTCTCGCTAGGCGTAGGCGGCGAATTCCTCCATCCATCCATGGTCGAAGCGATGGAAAAAATCCGCGATAGTTGCATCGCCCACAACATCGCCCCCGGCACCCAAACACGCGGCGTCCCCCAAGCAAAATTCTGGCGCGAGCGAGGCATGCGTTTCCTCGGTTGCAGCAACGAAACCACAATGCTCTACGACCGCGCCTGCGAGATCGTCCGCGAACTCAGCTAACAAACCGGGGACTGGCTACTCTGTCCCAAGCCACAAATATCCTGAAGGAACGTACCTAAGCTGGTTGGCGGTGGACAGAGCTGCCTGTCCCCGGTTTGTTTCTCGCTGTCGTCAACTACCGCTTCACCAGCCTCCACACCGTCAACGTCCGCCCATCCCCCCGCACCGACCCGAATTCCCCCGGCCTGTCCTTCCCTGCCTTA